>DASRYX010000352.1:0-4774 GCA_035686985.1 Planctomycetaceae bacterium
ATCGCAGACAATCCCTGCAGACCCGCCAGCCCGAGCGTGGTCACTGTGCCATATCCAATCAGCTGGCTCAGCCACGCGGTGTCGATAACGGGCACTCCTTTCGCCAGCGGCATCAGCGGCTCGGTCGATGGCAGTGCCCGTAATGTCGCGATCAGCTTTCCGTAGGCCAGATGTCCCCACAGGTCGGTGTGCCAGAGCGGGCGCACGCAGAAGACGAAAAAGACGATCCCCAGCAGGGCCACGCACGCCGTCAACCGGCGCGTCGACTTCCACTGCTCAGGGACGCGGTCCTCCAGCAGCGAGAGGTCGATCTGATGACCGCCCGGTTCGGGATCGGGGGCTGACTGTGTTTCCACGGGCGGGGGTTCCAGTACCGTGCCGCTCATGCGCTGTCCTCTTGCGATGCACTTCCCTGGCCGCTGTCCGACTGGTGCGGCAAAGTCCTGCTTAAGAGTAGGACGTGTTGCCGGAAGGCAGCAGACGAGGTCCACAAATCTCAAGGCAACCCGCACGTTTTATCGCGGTCGTAGTAACAATAGCGATTGTGTGGGCAGTGGGCAGTGGGCAGTGGAAGATAACCCACGATGCAGTTTGGTCAATCCGACCTGATTCTGATCAGTTGCCCTCTGCACCACTGCCCAATCCCGACTGCCTACTGCCCTCCCCTTGTCCGTTGCCGACCGGCTGCCAAACCGCGATGATACCACTTGTCGCAGGATCACTTACGGAAAGACGGCGCATCATGGCAACGCAGCGGGTGTTGATTGGCGGAGAATGGCGGACTTCACAGGGATCGGAGACGTTTACCGCGTTGGATCCGAAAGCCCGGGCCGCGCTGCCGGAAACTTATCCCGTCAGCCCGTGGGGCGAAATCGAAACGGCGCTGCAGCACGCCGCGACCGCCGCAGCGATGACGCGAAACTGGCCGGCCGAACGATTTGCGGCGTTTCTGGAAGCGTACGCGGCGAGGATTGAAGCGCGGGCCGCTGAACTGATCGAAATGGCGAACAGGGAGACCGCCCTGCCCGTCGCGCCGCGGCTCAAAGACGCCGAATTGCCGCGAACGATCAACCAGTTGCGTCAGGCCGCGCATTGGGCGCGCGAAGGTTCGTGGTGTAACGCGACCATCGATTCCGCCGCGAATATCCGGTCGCAACTCGAACCGATCGGTCCGGTGGCGGTATTTGGTCCGAACAACTTTCCGTTTGCCTTTAACAGCGTCGCCGGGGGAGATTTCGCCGCGGCAGTCGCCGCCGGGAATCCGGTCCTCGCAAAAGGCCATTCGTCGCATCCCGGCACCACACGGATCCTTGCTGAAGAGGCTCACGCTGCGGCTCAGCAAACCGGCATGCCCGCGGGCTTTGTGCAGCTCATCTATCGCACGAGTCATGCTGACGGGGCCAAACTCGTGGCGCATCCGCTGCTGGGATCGGTCGGCTACACCGGCTCGCGGTCGGCGGGAACGCAGCTCAAGACTGCCGCTGATGCCGTCGGCAAGCCGATTTATCTGGAACTGTCGAGCATCAATCCGGTCGTCTTTCTGCCGGGAGCGATTGCCCAGCGGAGCAGCGAACTCGCTGAGCAGTTCGCGACGAGCTGTCTCATGGGAGCCGGACAGTTCTGCACGAATCCGGGGCTGGTGCTGACCATCGCCGGAGACGCCACCGAGGCGTTCATCGCCGATATCGCGCAACGCTTCACAGCCGCGCCGGTCGGCACGCTGCTCGGTGAAGGCGTGCTGAAACATCTGTCCGCGGGTTTGAAAGAACTGGTCGGCCATTCGGCAAAAATCATCGCCGGCGGACAACCCGGTGGCGGCACCGGCGTTTGCCATCAGAACACGTTGCTGCGAGTCTCTGGTCGTGATTTCCTCGCGGCTCCGGCAGCACTGCAGACCGAAGCGTTTGGCAATGCCTCGCTGATTGTTGTCGCCGCGAATGGCAACGAACTGTTGCAGGTGTTGTCTCATCTCGAAGGAAATCTCACCGGCTGCATTTACTCCGCGAAAGACGGCAGCGACGACGCCCTGTATGACCAGGTTGCCGCCGCCCTCCGGGCGAAAGTCGGACGCTTGCTCGACGACAAGATGCCGACGGGGGTCGCTGTATCATCGGCGATGAATCATGGCGGTCCGTTCCCGGCAACCGGTCATCCGGGATTCACCGCGGTGGGATTGCCCGCGGCGATCAAGCGCTTCGCGCGATTGGCGTGCTATGACGGCGTGCGGCCGCATCGCCTGCCGGTCAATCTGCAGGACAAGAATCCCACCGGCAAACTGCTGCGACTGGTCGACGGTGAGTGGACCACCGGTGATGTCGCCGCGAAATAACGGCGCGGCTCACGCGTTGCGGGGGATCGTCCAGCACGAATCGTGCGGTTCCAGCCCGATGTGCGGATAGTAAGTCCGTGCTCCCGGGGCGGCGACGAGGACCAGCATCGTGTGCAACCCGGCGGCTTGATGTGTCCGTTGGATCAATTCACGGCCGATGCCACGTCCTTGCGCATCTCGGTCAACGGCGAGGTCGGACAGATATGTCGCGAAGCTGAAGTCGGTCAGGGCCCGCGACACGCCGACGATTCGGCCGTCGACCCGGGCGGTAACGATGACGTCGGCGGCCGTGAGCATCTGCTGCAGCCGCGCGGCGTCTTCAATCGGCCGGCGTTCCCCGAGTGTTGACGCAACCAGCACGGCGCGAAAGTCTTCGACGCTCAGATTCGGCTCAAGCGAGTAAACGACCTCAGCGACGGTCATTCGGTCACCACCGGATACCCGGCGTCTTTCCAACCGCGGAACCCGCCGTCCATCGAAATGACGTTGGTGTAACCCATTTTCTTCAAAGCATCCGCGGCGAGAGCCGACCGGTACCCGCCGCCGCAATACAGCACGAACTCGGTGTTCACGTCAGGAATCGTCGCCTCGATATCCCGTTCGATGATCCCCTTCCCCAGATGTTTGGCATTCGGGATATGCCCCGCGGCCCACTCGTGATCTTCACGGACATCGAACAGCAGAAACTGCTCACCGCGCTCCATGCGGGCCCGGACATCGGCGACCTGGCATTCGCGGATATTGCCGCGCACCGAGTCGACCAGCCGCTCAAACCGCACCCCGTGTTGCTTCGCCATGAATCACCGCCGTTGAAGAGTGGCTGACTGGATCTCGTGTCACCGATTTTGTCGTATTCAGCACGCGATGCCAACCGAATACGAGGTTCACGATAGATTGCGGGTGAAGTGATGCAGAAAGATTCCGGCCGCAATCGCGACGTTCAATGAATCGGTGTCGCCGGTCATCGGAATCGTCAGCCGCTGCTGGCACCGGGCGATCCACTCGGGAGCCAGCCCCGCATGTTCATTCCCGAAGAGAATGCCAAAACGCGGCGACCGCTGGGCTTCATGCAGCGGAGCGGCGTCCGGATCGAGGATTGTCGCCGCGAACTCCACGCCCCACTCTTCAGAGAGTCGCTGCATGTCCGCGGCGAGGTCGCGCGATTCGATGATCGGTAACTTAAACGCCGTTCCCATCGAGACCCGCAGCACGCGGCGCGAGAACGGATCGCAGCAGCCGTGTCCAAGCAGCATCGCATCGACCCCGAAGCCGCGGCTGATGCGAATGATCGCGCCGAGGTTTTCCGGATTGTCGCACCACGGTAGCACGACGAGCGTCAGCGTTCCGGCGTCCTTCGAGATGACCGATTCCAGCGTGGGGTTTCGTTTGCGACGACCGACGGCGACCACGCCAACGTGAAAGTTGAATCCGACCAGATCGCGGCCGAGTTCTTCGGAAACGACATAAATGGGCACCTCGGCCGGGATCCGCGACTCCCATTCGGGCACGCGTTTCTCGCTCAGCAACACCGAATCGGTCGTGAAATCACTCGCGATGAGACGTTCGACGAGTTTCGTCCCCTCGGCGACAAACAACTCACGATGCCGCTTCATATTGGCCGCTTTGAGATTCCGATAGGGAATCAATCGCGGGTCATCAAGAGAATCAAAGCGAATCAGCGGCATCGTCGAGCAATGATCAAAGAGGAAGCGGCAGCGACGTTTGTGGAGCCGCAATTGTGCACGCTGTCAGGGTGAATTGCGACCGTCCACTTCGGTCTTGCGCCAGGCGACGGACGCGGCATAGGCCGCGCGGCGGCTGCGGTTGATTCCGCCCAGAGGACGATGAGCGTCGAGCGCGTGCCAGACGTTGAAGGTCAGGTCATCGCCGAGGTCGGTGACGCTCTGCTTCGGGATCACGATCTCCGCGACCGTCCGGTAAGGCGATTCCCGTTCCGGCCATTCGCGAGTCGCGTCTTCAATGGGCATGGTCTCTGGTAAGGTCCGCAGCTGGACTTGAAACTCGAGTCGCAGTTCGCGTTCAGAAAGGGTCTTTTTCAACGCCTGATGCAGGGCGTCACTCTGCCACGCCGCGGAAAGCAGCCAGCTCCCTTCCGAACCCACGTGCGGCTGAGTCCGGAATTTCGCCACGAAGTTGCCATACCGAAACGGTGTCATGCTGAAGTAGGTGTAACCCGCGGGATGTCGGGGAATCTGAGTGGCCACCGACGCCGCAGACCAGGCCGCACGCCATCGCCATTGTCCGGGATTCCAACTGTCTCCGGTGAGGGTTCGGTGAACCGCAAAAATGCCTTGCCGCATCAGTTGCACTCGCAGCTGCTGCAGTTGCAGGTAATCGGCGGCGTCTCGTGCGAGAAACGTCGGATGATTTGCCATCAGGAAGTCTTGTGTGGTAGCACCCGACTCCGGTTGCTTCAGATCAACC
>DASRYX010000353.1:0-16060 GCA_035686985.1 Planctomycetaceae bacterium
CCATGCCATTTTGGGTCTGGCGCAATTGGTTGGCGCTCTATGAAAATAGAATTAGCGACCGGAGCTGACGGCGACATTATTCTCTATGACAAGCTAAATGCTCTTTTTGTTATTGCTGGTGGTATAGGAGTCTTTGAACACCCAGGTAGATAATGACAGACTTTACGCGGTCGAATCAACAATGTCCTCGCCTGCGGTGCCGAGCAGCCAGAACCGGGTTCCGAGCGTATCTGCCTCGCGCCGCTCGAAAGGCGGCTGACGGGGAAGACGATCCCAATTCACGTCCCCGAATGCGGTATCGAGGGGGACGCCCAGATTTTTTCCATCGAGCCGTGTCCGCCTCGGCGACCGCGCCCGGGACCGGAATACCGGCTCGTCACCGCCACGTACCGGCATCACAACGCCGAAGTTCTCGATATCTATATCGACGGCGAAAAAGAACCCATCGGTTCGACGCCGAACCACCCGTTCTGGTCGGCCGACCGGCAGAAATTCGTCCGGGCGGATGAACTGCACGCCGGTGAACATCTTCAGAAAGCCGACGGTACGCTCACGAGCGTCAAGCAGTTCCTCACGCGGCCCGGTACTCACGACGTCTTCAATCTGGAAGTCCAGGTCGATCACGTCTACCATGTCGCCCAGAGCGGCGTGCTCGTGCATAATGGAACGGACGACTGTGTAAAGTTCGTCGATCCGCACCTCGTAAATTTCTCTCAGACCTGGGTTAGCCCCAATGTCATTGGTCGCGTCATTTCCATGGAGAATAGAACCTTCGATTGGCTGCGCCCTGGCTCTGCGCTTAATGTCATCCGACAACCGTCTGGACAACTCGTCTCACTCGATAACCGTAGATTGATGGCAGCTCGTCTCACAGGATCGCAGGTTGGAATCCGAATTGTAAATCCCAATCAACTCCTTCCAGACCTCGGGGCAAGGACAACTTTCGGGCAAAAACTTGCGAACCGACTCGCAAATAACGGACTTGGGCCGAACGGCACACCAACGCTTCCCGCGATCGACTTTCCCTAAATGAACAAGCCTATGCGCCAGCAATACAAACTTGCCAATCGGTTATGGAGTCAAGGCAAGTGCCTTGCTCGCGATGCAGTCCATATTTGTGATGGAAGGATTTACCTACTTGATGTGATATATCCGAAAATGTGGTACGGTGACACCAATGCCTTTGGCCGGGTTCGGATTGCTAATGTTACGAGATGGTTCAATCTCCAAAGCCGAGAAAAGGTCTTCGACAACTACAGCACAATCGTTAGGGTTACCTCAACGTATAGGCATGTTGAATACACTGTCGATGGCGGCGGATGTGACGGGCATGGTAGCCGTGGATACATTGCGTTGCGTGATTCGCAAGCAAACGAGTTTAGATGGTTCCTTTTCCTGTCGCAATCGGACCCTTTTGACAAAATCGAATTTGACGATTGTGAGATTGTCGCCACGTCGACTGGTGGGCTTGTGTTGCGAGTTCCATTTCTTGAACCGTGGAACTTGAGGTTCGTTCCATAGTTCGACTTTTCACTTCGTCAATCGTTTGGTCGGTGCAATAGGATCCACGACACTGGGCGGCAAGTCTGCCACATTTCAGGGAAGGGGGCTTTTCGTTCATCCAGGCGCATTTGGTCTCTACAATTCGCTTCGCCAGTCGGGTGCTATTAACATTGTTCCAGGAATGTAGCAGTGTTTCCGCGCGTCGACCCAATAACATATATACAGTCGCGTCCGGAAATATTCCTGTTCTCGGCACCCGCATGTGGTGCCGAGTTGGTCACCCGTATGGCAGAGCACATTCTGTTAGAGTTGGACGCAACTGTTACATGCTGGCGCGCCGATGATTGGTGGCTCGTAAGCTGTGATGTTGACTGGCTCACGAACTCAGGCGGGAGCATGAGCAACCGATTTGCGTCCTTAGTTGCTTTTCCTGAAGCAGGTGACAATTCGTCACATTATGAGGTAGTCATGACTGCCTACAGTACAAGCATGTTTACATACGCAAGCGATCAGGCCACGATCATTAAAGGAGCAGAACCTTCCGCACAAGTTGTACAATCAGTCTCATTACGATGCGGCAGTGTGGGACGCTGTATCGGCGTGCGTGTGTAACGTATCATGCAGCATCATCGCGCATCAACTTTGCAACCGAAATGCTGGCTGTCGCTGGCTTCGGGGTTGTTGCTGTTCCTTGCGGCAGGATTCTGTTTCTGGCAGTCGGGGTGGACGCCGGGAAATACGGCTGGTCTGCACGCCACGGTGTTATCGCCGTCGCGCTCGGCGAAGCCTGCGCCCGGCCCGTATCAGACGAAACGCATCGCCGACATTGTGCCGATGGACTGGGTGCTCGCCGGGAATCCCGAGAACGAGTTCGACCTCCAGTTCGGCGATGACGTCGACCCCGCCGAGTGGCGGCTGTTAACGCTAGTCGCCCCTAAGAAGAACGGCGGGACCGCCGACGTGCGGATGCTCCGCCCCGGCTGCGTGGCTCGATTTGCAATGGCTCGCCCACAGTCAGGATGCTGCGGGAGCGGACGCCTGTGATCCAGATGCCTGATTGGCGGGCTCATCCACAAGCGGAGGAACTAACCCGTATTCGGATGCCAACCAGCCGAGCGCCGCATCCAATCGTTTTTGAGGAGCTGTCGTATAGTGTTTGTCCGACATCTTCTGGGAGCATGCCTCAAGAACAAATCTTCCAACCCATTGAACCGTTCATTTTCACGAGGTTTTGAAGATGAAGTCTTCTTGAATGACTTCAAGGGTTTGGTGATTTTGACTGAGTCGTCTTCTCCAAGGGGCCACCGGGCGTACAAGGCTGTTTTTGCTCCTGATGCTCAACTGTGGCATGACACGAAAAGTGAAACAGATGCAGCCGGAGCGCATAAATGCGTCCAAGTGTCAGCTTCCCCTGAACAGCTTCTTCGTTCTTGTGTTGCAAGAATTCTTGGACATGCTCGTCCACGGAATTCGAGCGAATCGCAGCCCGCCGCTGTTGGTTGTTCAGCCGGTCGTTCCAAATTTCTCGCTGAATGCGTGCGTTGCTGCCATCCATTTCTTGGAGATATCGCTCACGAGTTTCGCGCGACATCTCCGGCTGCGAAGAGAACTTCACGTCTTCAGCTGATAAGTCGCGAGCGACGCGCTCAATTAAGTCGTCCGGCAGTTTGATTGTCGTTGGCTCGAACAAACTTCGGAAGCGATCATCCTTGGTGAGGGGCTTGAGAACGGGAGCGTTGAGCAAAGACCGAAGTCGTTCCTGTTTTCATAAGCCAATTGAGCCGTGGCCGTTTCACCATGTCTATTCGACCAGGCATAAACTTGCCACCACACGGAGATTTCGGCTTCATATTCTTGTTGGTACTGGCGCGGAGCAGCGGCATCGACTTCAGTCTTCTTAGCTTCCCACTGTTCGACCGCCCGGTAGTACGCATCACGGTCAGACTTACCGTGCCCACCATCAAAGTAGTAGGCTTTGCCGAGGTTCTTTTTCCTCCATCGCCCGGACCGTCCATCGCCGCCCGGCTGCCAAGTGAGCTTGAAAGAACGTGGCATGAGTGAGTTCCTTGCGAGTCGGAGATACCTTTTTGGCAGCAATAGGTACAAAAATGGTATCACGCAGATTCCACAAGTCAATTCGCGGAAACATGTTACAAAATCAACCGCACTTTTGAGGTGCAAGAGGTCGTGGGTTCAAATCCCGCCAGCCCGACTTAACTGGATTGAAGGATGTCACGAACGGGCTTTTCGGCCAGAACCTGCAGATCTGCGGCGTTATCGCGGCCGTCAGCAAAGTAGATCTCGTGCCGCAGTGAGCCGGGATGCTGGTCACGAAGTACCTGCTGGAAGAAGAGGACGTTCGCTTCGAGGGACGCCTGATTGCCTGACGGGGCATAGCCGCCGCCGATGGTAAAGACATAATCGGTGGCTGAGGCAGTCACCGATTATGCCACCGTGATCATCAAGATTGCCGCCGCCGCGAGCCCGGCCATTCGTGTGAACGCACGGCACATCATCCCGATCCTTCCTGATGCGACAGTCAGCGTGGTGTCCCGGCCCACTTGAACGATACCGCACGGGCCACCGCGTCAACAGTGCATCCGTGATGAACTTTCGGAATCGCTTAAGTCAGCAGTTCCTGCAGAACGCGGCCGTGCACGTCGGTGAGACGTTGATCACGGCCGCCATAGCGGAATGTGAGCCGTTGGTGATCGATGCCCAGCAGATGCAACACCGTGGCGTGAATGTCATGAATGTCGACAGGGTTCGCGGCCACGGAATTTCCGAAGTCGTCGGTCTCCCCAAAGGTCACACCGCCGCGGATGCCCGCCCCGGCGAGAAAGATCGAGTAGCCATTCACGTGGTGATCGCGACCACTGTTCGCATTGATCGCCGGGGTATGCGGCGTGCGTCCCATCTCGCCGGCCCAGACGACAATTGTCTCCTCCAGCAGACCACGCTGTTCGAGGTCCACAATCAACGCCGCCACCGACTGTTCGGTCACCCGGGCGTTCTTCTCATGCAGCGTTTTCAATTGGCCGTGCTGATCCCACGGTGAGTTGTTGCCATCGAAGCTGGGGCACGTGATCTCGACAAACCGCACACCGGCTTCGACGAGCCGCCGCGCCCGTAACGACTGTGTCGCATAGTACCGCTGGTGCTCATCGGCGGAATCGATCCCGTACAGCTTTTGAATATGCTCGGGTTCGTGAGCCAGATTCATGATCTCGGGCAGCCTACTCTGCATGCGGAATGCGGTCTCGTAATTCGCAATCGCCCCTTCGATGACATCAGGCTGGGAAGTGCGGCCGGCGAAGTCGCGGTCCTGCGAAGCGAGGAGATCAAGCAGCCGCCGCTGGGCCGGTTGCTTGTCGGCGGACGCCAGATGATCCACGGGCGTGCCTTTCGCACGGATCATCGTGGCCTGACAGGAAGCCGGGAGATACGAACTCCCGAAGTTTTCCAGGCCGCCGTTGGGGACCCAGTCATTATTCAGCACGACATACCCGGGCAGGTTCTGGTTCTCGCTCCCCAATCCGTAGGAGACCCACGCACCCATGCTCGGGGCCTGACCGAGAATCCGCCCCGTGTGCATCAGCAGCGCCTGCTGCCCGTGCAACGGCAATTGGCCGACCATGGAGCGGACGACGCACAACCGATCCGCGACCTGAGCGATGTGCGGAAAGAGATCGCTGACCCACAAGCCGCTTTCACCGCGCTGCTGAAAGTTCCACGGTGATCCGAACCAGACCCGTCCGGCAGAGGATTGCGAGAGCTTGGACACCGCGGAGTCGCCGATCGGCTTGCCTTCATGCTGCTTCAGCATCGGCTTGGGATCGAACGTGTCCACATGCGATGGTCCGCCATCCATGAAGCACAGGATGACGTTCTTCGCGCGCGGTGCGAACTGCGGCCGCGTGGCGGTGACCGTTCCGGCGAACGCGCGGTCCTGCGATAACCCCGCAAGCGCCAGCCAGCCGAATCCCGCCGCGGCGCTTTGCAGAAAATCACGGCGCGAACCGTCGCCACAGACCCGCCCGGGGCAACCGACGTGTTTCGTCGTAGTCATGTTATCGAACATGCAGGCGCTCCGAGTGACAGCCGTAGTCAGCGGTAGTAGAGAAACTCTTTGGTGTTGAACACCGCGAGCGCGACCTGAGTCCACGCGGTCACATCATTCATCGGGTCGGTTCCCGGTTTGGCGAATGACGCTACCGCGGCAGTCCACCGTTCGCGTTCTTCGATGGTCGGTTTTCGTCCGAGCGCCGTGACAAACATCGCCGCAACACGATCCGCGGCGCCGATGTGACCGTCTTGAATCACGATCTCGGCCCAATGTTCGGCGAGTCGCGACACGAAGGGATCGTTGAGCAGAATCAACGCTTGTCCGGGAACGTTCGTGACGTCGCGACGCCCGGTCGGCAACTTCAGGTCCGGAAGATTGAAGCCCGCGAGGAACTTCGGCGGCTCCATGATCGACATCGTGAGATACAGCGAGCGGCGGCCGCGCGTGTCCCACGGCCCGGCGAACAACCGCTTCGTTTTGTCCTCAGCGACACGCGGCGGATTGATCGGCGGACCGGCGAGTTCGTCATTCAGTCGGGCCGAGACGGCGAGCAGCGCATCGCGAATGGCTTCGGCCTCCAGACGGCGGGTCGGATAATGATGCAGCAGGCGATCGCCCGGATCACGATCCGCGGCAATCGTCGTCACCTCGCCCGATTGTTGAAAGGCCCGCGTGAGAAGCAGTCGTCGCACCAGCCGTTTGGTTGACCAGCCCTCTTCGATGAATCGATGCGTGAGCCAGTCCAGCAGTTCGGGATGCGACGGACGATCGCCGAGCTTGCCGAAATCGTTCGGCGTCGCGACGAGACCGGTTCCGAAAACCCACTGCCAGACGCGGTTCACGTACACCCGCGCCGTTTGCGGATGCCGGCCGCTCGCGAGGTAGTCGGCAAGTTCACGGCGACCACTGCCGTCGGCTATCGCAACCTGATGCTGGCCGCGAAAGACTTCCAAAAAGTCACGCGGAACCGCCGGGCCTTCAGTGTCGACGTTGCCGCGAATATTCAAGCGATAGTTGACGGGCTCGATCTGTCGTTCATCCATGCTCATCACCGTGCGCGCCTGTCCGATGCGTGACTCCACACGACGATACGCCTCGACTAACGGCCCGACATTGGGCAACGATTCCATCCTGTTCGGCAACAACTTCTGGCTCACCAGCCAGTTCATGACACGCACGTCTTCGGAGCTTGCCTGGCTGGCTGCCCATCGCGTCACCGATCCGGCGAGCCAGTCCGACAATCGCTGCCAGACGTGTTCAGCCGCCGTCGGTGCTGCACCGTGGTACAACGAGGAGAACGCGTCCAAAGTGTCAGCCGGAACGCCCGGCGTGTCATGCGCGACGATCGCGGTGAGGCTGAACCAGCTGCGTTTGTTCATGCCGTCATCAGTGTCAGGCAGTGCGAGAGTTCCCGCTCGTGCCAGGCCCGTGCGCGGCGGAAAGTTGGGATGCATCGACGCCGTGGCGAACTCCGTCACCACACGCGTCACGCCGTTGGCCAGCCCGCGCGCGGTGACGGCTTGCCATGTTGCGGGAGCCCCTGGCGCAAAGAAAGCGATGGTCTCCGACTGAAACGCGTTCTGCGGAATCTCGATACGGCCGGCCCAGTCTCCGCCGGCCATTTTTAGGCTGATAATCTTCTTCGGGAATGATTCCGGCCGTGGAAGATGAATCACCCCGGCCTGTTTGGAAGACAGTGCTTGTGTGTGGTAGCCCCGCGGCAACACCGATTCGATCACGCCTTCACCCTGCAGCGCTACCAGGACTGTTCCGTCAGTCACGTAGCCGTCTTCCAGCCCGCGGCCGTCAATGACCCAGCCATCGGGAAAGCCGGGTTCACTGAAATCGATCACAGTTGTGAACTGCGCCGCATTCGCCGTCTGCCGACTTTCACGTTGTGCACGCCATTCTTTCGCGAGTTGCTGCCAGCGCGTTACCAAATCAGCATCGCTACTGCTGTCTGCAGACTTAACCAGCTGTGCGATCGGAAAAGCGATGTCCTCGATCTTCGCGTCTTTAAACTCGGCGTGATGAGCCCGTGCCCAATCTCGTAACGCAGTCGCTGAGAGTGTGGTTGACGCGTGCGATTTCCATGCGTGGGCGAGATTGTGCTGGATATCCGCTCGCAGCCGTTTCAATTCGGTCAGCGCGGCTGCATCGCGCTGCGGCAGGGTGACATCACGCGGCGTCCACCGCGGTGTCATGAAGACCCCCGCAAGAGCGTAGTAGTCCGCCTGGGACACGGCATCCAGCTTGTGGTCATGGCAACGGGCGCACGCCACCGTCATGCCGAGAAACGCCTTGGAAAACGCGTCGATCTTGTTGTCGACCATTTCCTGATGCACGCCGTTGAATTCGAGGCTGGCCCCGTGGCGATGTTCGCCCATGTGGTAGAACATCGGGCCGATCAGGCTCTCGTTGATGCCGTTCGCCGCATCGATCCGTGACGGGGAGAGCAGGTCGCCGGCGATCTGTTCGCGCAGCAAGACGTCGAAGCCAATGTCGGCGTTAAAGGCGCGGGCGAGGTAATCGCGGAACTCCCACGACCCTTTCGCCGGGTTGTCCCATTCGTAACCGAAGGTGTCGGTGTAGCGGACGACGTCCATCCAGTGCCGCGCGAAGCGTTCGCCGAAATGAGCCGACGCCAGCAGCGCATCGATGCGCTGCCGCACAGCGCTCTCCGGGTCGGCGGCAAACGCGTGATGAAACTCAGCGACTTCAACGGGCGTCGGCGGCAGGCCAGTCAGGACGAATGCCAACCGGCGTCCGAGCGTGTCCGCGTCCGCAGCCGGTGCGAAGGTGAGCCCGGCGTCATGCAGCGCATATGCGAGGAACGCATCCGCGGGATCATTCAGCCCGCGTTCCTCTACTTCCGGCGGTCGTGAATCGCGCGGCGGTTGCAGACTCCACCATTGCCGACGCTCAGCGAGCTTCGCCTGCCAAGCCTCGGCGGCGGCTTCACTGGGCGACGGCGGCGCGTCACGCGGATCAATCGCCCCGTCGCGAATCCATTTGGTGAAGTCAGCGAGCACGGTCTCCGACAGTTTGCCCGCGGGGGGCATTTTCAGCGATTCATGCCGCATGGCCTGCAGCAGCAGACTTTTGTCCGGTTCGTTCGGAGCAACCGCGGGGCCGGACTCGCCCCCTTTTCGCAAGCCATCGCGATGATCCAGCTGCAACTGCCCCTCGATCTTGCCCGCCGCCGAGTGGCACTCGTAACAGTGCGCCACGAGGACGGGACGAATGCGCGACTCGAAGAACGCAGCATCCTCTGCGGCCGTCAAAGTGACGGACGAGGAACAGCACACGGCAAGAATGCACAATCGGCGGTTCATAGCCGCCGATTGTAACAGACCGGAACGCTAGATCACCGCCGTCCAGGAGAAATGTCGCGGCGGTGATCGGCTGCGCTGGGATCAGGCTTCGACCAGTTTCTCGACATCACCGTCCATGTGGGCTTCCGCGAGGACTTCGCGCGACACGAACCCTTCCTTCTGCTGCTCTTCCTTCGCCGGAGTGGTGAGTCGCAGCAGGGCCATCGAACGCGGCAGGATCCGGTACTGCGTGCCCCCTTTGGTTTCCGACAACTGACCCGGGAACTGCGCGGTGTCCATCAGCGGTTCCCAGAAGGCATCGGTCACCGGGACGGGGAGCGTGAACAGCACTTCTTCGTGATGGGCGTTCAACAGCAGCAGCACGGTGTCACCGCAGATTGGTTCACCCTGCTCGTTGACTTCGCCGATCAACTCGCCATCGAGCCGCAACCCAATGCACTTCACGAAACCGGCGTTCCACACGTCGTCGCTGACTTCGTTGCCGTCGGCACCAATCCAGCCGACGTCTGCGATGACGCGTTCCGAGCTGCGGATCGATCGACCCTGGAAGAATTTCTGACGGCAGAACACCGGCTGCGTCTTCCGCAGTGCAACAATGCCCCGGACGAACTGAAGCATCTGTTGCTGCGATTCATTCAGATTCCACTCCAGCCAGGTGATCTCGTTGTCCTGACAGTAACAATTGTTGTTGCCGCGCTGAGTTTTGCCGAGCTCATCGCCCGCCAGCAGCATCGGGACGCCCTGGCTCATGAACAGCGTGGCGAGCATGTTTCGCTTTTGGCGTTCGCGCAGGGTGTTGATTTCGGGATCGTCGGTCGGGCCTTCGACGCCGCAATTCCAGCTTTCGTTATGGTCGGCACCGTCGCGATTGTTTTCGCCGTTGGCTTCGTTGTGCTTCTGGTTGTAGCTCACCAGGTCGTGCAGGTTGAAACCGTCGTGGCACGTGATGAAGTTGATGCTTGCTGAAGGGCTGCGGCCGCTCCATTGATAGAGATCGGCTGATCCGCAAAGCCGCGTCGCGAACTCCGACAGCGTGTCGCCGCCGTCACCTTTCCAGAACCGGCGGACATTGTCGCGGTAGCGGCCGTTCCATTCGGACCACTGCGACGGAAAGTTACCGACCTGATAACCGCCCGAACCCAGGTCCCACGGCTCAGCGATCAGCTTCACCTGGGCGAGCACCGGATCCTGATGCAGGATGTCGAAAAACGCGCCCAGCTTGTCGACTTCGAACAGCTCGCGGGCCAGCGCACTGGCGAGATCGAACCGGAACCCGTCGACGTGCATCTCGGTGACCCAGTACCGCAGGCTGTCCATGATCAGCTGCAGCACTCGCGGCGAGCGCATGTTGAAGCCGTTCCCGCAGCCAGTGAAATCCATGTAGTAGCGCGGGTTCTCGGGCGAGAGACGGTAATAGGACGCGTTGTCGACGCCGCGGAACGTCAGCGTCGGTCCGCATTGATTCCCTTCAGCGGTGTGGTTGTAGACGACATCCAGCAGGACTTCGATCCCGGCCGCGTGCAGTCCGCGGACCATCGTCTTGAACTCTTTGACCGTTTCATCAGCGGACTGCGCGGCGGAGTAGTTTTGATCCGGCGCAAAGAATCCCAGCGTGTTGTAGCCCCAGTAGTTGCACAGGCCTTTGTCGATCAGGTGCCGATCATCACAGCGCTGCTGCACCGGGAGCAGTTCGACGGCGGTCACGCCGATGCTCTTCAGGTGGGCAATCGCGGCGGGCGAACTCAATCCGGCATACGTGCCCCGCAGTTCTTCGGGCACGTCCGGGTGCAGCTTCGTGAACCCTTTGACGTGAACTTCATAGATGATGGTCTCATGCCACGGCCGTCGCGGATTCCGATCATCCCCCCAAGTGAAGGCGGGATCGATCACGACGGCAAGCGGAGCGGCATGCGCACTGTCTCGCTCATCGAACGACAGGTCGCCTTCCGGATTGCCAATGGTGTAGCCCCAGACCTCGTCGCACCAGCGCACGTTGCGGCCGATCCCCTTGGCATACGGATCGAGCACAATCTTATTGCGGTTGAACCGATGCCCGTTGGCGGGGTCATACGGTCCATCAACCCGATATCCGTACAACTGCCCCGGTCGCACATCGGGAAGGTAACAGTGCCAGACATTGTCGCGGCGTTCCACGAGGGGAATCCGCAGCGCCTCGGTGGTGTCGTCCGGGGAATCAAACAGGCACAATTCCACTCCGGTCGCGCACTCGGAAAACAGCGCGAAGTTCACCCCGTTGCCGTCCCACGTCGCTCCCAACGGATAATGTTTTCCCGGCCAGACACGCATAGCGCCCTTAAGCTCCCTGATCTTCATACTGATGATTTACCATTCTTTAGGGACGGGATTGGCCGTGAATTTCAAGCTCGACGACTTCGACAGACCGGTGAAGATCATAGCGGAATGCCGCGCTGGCTCCGCAATCACGCCGAGAAACCGTCAATGAAGTCTGATGCATTGCCGCGGTCGCCTCCGCGTCACTGCCGCCCGAGGGCAGCATAATTCGTGCCGAATTATTCATCGGGTCACCGCACTTCCAGGTTCGTGGCGCGTCAAGCGGATATCACTTCGTAACCAGCCGCGCCGAGAAACCCGGGAATCTTCCGGACTGGCTCGCGATCCTGCTCGCGCTGCTCGTCCGACAACGCTTCCCACGTCACCAGCAGGTTGTGGATGAGCAGTGCGTCATTGCGACTGTTGCGGGCCGTATTGGCACCGGCAATCCAGCCGTGACGCCGACGTTCTGCAACCCAGCGGTCGTGCTCCATTCGGGCTAAGGCTTCCAGCTTTTCATTGAGCAATTGCTCGCAACAGGTCGGATTCGACAAGCCCGGAACCGCCTTGCGAAACCAGAGACCGACACACCGCAGCTTGACCGCGATGTGATCCGCCTGTTCGCGGCTCGATTCCTTCATGTCTTCTGGAAGCGTGTCCCACGGCTGCAACGAAGGTTCGGTGCTGCTGCGATTGGCCTGGCCCAAGGCCTGCTCGCGATACGACTCGTGAATCGCCTGAGCGATCAGTTCGCGTTCCGCCGCCGGGAAGGGATAATCCGTTCCCAGCAGTTGGTTAAACTGGGCCGGATCGACGTGCCCGCTGGCATGTGTCGGGGACGGCAGCAGTGCCGGGGTAAACTTCGACGAGTTCGCCAGATGGCTCATATCAAGGAGGGCCTCAAGCGAGCGGTTGCCGTGCTCGAAGTGGGGCAGATGAATCAGCGCCCGCAACACAACCGGACTGACGCGCAGCGTCCGGCCGGCATCGCGCAGCCACGGCGCTTTCTCGGCGAGTTGAAACGCGAGAATGCCGGCGCGGCGCAACAACGTCGCGGCATCACAGGGAAAAGCGTCGACGGGACCGTAGCTGTCGAAGTCCACATGGAGATCCAGCCCGGGGATATCCAGCGTGCCACGCAATCGAGACAGGAAGTCCGGCCCTTTCACATCTTTGAATTCGTCGCGTCGCGGACTTTGCTCATTCAGGAACGGCTCGGCGAATTGCGCATACGTGCTGCACGTTCCGCCCGCGAAGACGAAGATGGCCTGCCCGATCGGATGCGGTGCGCCCCGATCGAGGAATTCGGCGTCCTGCATCGGCGCCAGAAAATAGCGCAGCCAGCCGAGCTTCTGATCGCCGAGCGCTGCATCGAACTCGTCAAAGAAGACGAGCGGAATGCGGCCGCGTAGTACCAGATCGCGCACGAGGTGAAACGCGTCCGCCAACTGCGCGGGCGACTGGTATTGCGACAGGTTAAACGTCAGGGTTTCGATGAGTCGAGAACCACTGAGGCCGCTCAAAGCCTTCGCCACCATCTTGATGCCGAACGATTTGCCGGCACCGGGAGGACCGAACACGGCCACGCTCAGCGGCCGGGCAGGATTCTGCTGCAGGATGTAATCGAGCATCAAGGCATACAACGCGCGGTAGTTCTCGATTTCGCGGCGATCATACGCCCGCAGGGCTTTCGCAAAGACCGCGATGGGAACCTGCTTCAGCAGATCGGCGGCGGCGTGATCTTCCGGCGTTGCAGGAGGCGCCCCAGTGGCGATCAAGGCGACCGCGCGGTGCAGCAGACTTTTCTGGCCGCGGAAGATCGTGTCCAGCAGACGCCAGTAACTGCGATCAGGAACCGCCGCCTGAGGAATGATCGGGATCGGCTGGCATGCGAAGTCGGCATCCGACTTGGTTCGCTGCGTGAAGAGTTCGGTAGTGGGATAGCAAAGGAGGTTTGTCCGCGGACCGAATCCCAGCTGGAGTAAGCGGCGACCGGCAAGCAGTCCCTGCTGGATCGCCTTGCAGATGACCGACTGGGTCAGCGGACTGGTGCCTGATCGGTGAGACTGGGCGAGGTGCTGGACAAACCCCGCTGTGAAGGCGGTCCCGAACCCGACCATCTGTCCCGGAACGGTGCTTGCGAAGCCTCCTTCAATGCTGTTCGGATCATACACCAGCCACGCGCGATGAGTTTCACTCCCATCCTGCTCGATCCGCTGCCAGTAGACGGCACCATCGAGACCGAGTTGCACCACCAGATGCGGACACCGACGCAAAGCGGCAAACGTCGGGCGATTCAACAGCTGCCAGACGAGATCCAGTGCCGTGCGCTCCCAGGAAATCCCGCTGCTGATCAGCGCATCATCACTGCGGAGGTCATCGACCGAAAGAATGACCACGCGCTCATTGAATGCACGGGTCGTCTGCCACAGCGTGTCCGGCTGAGCGCAATTCTGATCGGGCAGCGGACGATGCAATTTGTGAATCAGGACCGTTTGCGACGGATCATCCGGCGTCAGCACCGCCTTCGGCCACAACTCGCGGGTCCGGCGGAAGCGGTTTCCTGTGTCATCCAGCACGAGGAATTGCGGAACGGTTGAGGACTGCGGCGGGATCAGTTTCAGCGTCGGATCCCCGTTGTCGGGCCCCGAGTATCCAAACTTCTCCCGCACGCGCAGAACGCAATCTTTCTCGCCATGAGCCGTGGGAAACTCACCGAGACTCAGAAGTGAGTGAACGATGTCCTTGCGGGTCAGCCGGTCCGCAATTTCCATGAACGCTGTTCGCGACAGCGAGTCGTCCCCGTGGACGGCATCGCTTCGCAAGGCGCTCGGTCGGCAGGGACGCGTGTCCCGCACGTCGGCATCCGGGATCGCGGCCTGCAGCATTTCCGCGAGGAGCATCGCCCCGCCCGGAAGATAGTGCATCCGCGTTTCGCCAGTGAGCCGCCAGTTGTCACTGGCCTGCGTGATTGCGGGGGGCGGGACCGGGACGCCGAGCACGTCGAGACAGACGTCTCCGGCGACAAGGATCGTCAACGGATTCCCCGCGCTCATGGCTGCTCACTCTCGATGGGCGATCCTTCGCGTGGTTCTGGCCGATCGATGCTGCCGATGGGATGACTGATCGTTTTAACGGAGTGACCGCCCGGCTTCCACTGCGGCGACCGTCAGACAAAGAAAAATCCCGTGACGCTCGCTCCGATGAGTCGAGCATCACGGGTTGAAAAAAGCCGGGAGGGCGAAGCTCCTGCTGAGCCGCTGATTGTCACAACGCGTAAGTGGCCGGGGCCGGAGCGCCCTCGCAAAGCCCCGCGATCTTCAGCGCGACCAGACCGGGGCTTCCCTGCGGTCCAGCCCCGGCCACCCGACGGATTCGCTACGCCTGGATTCCCAGCCGCTGGCAGGCATCTTCGTAGCCCGCGGCGTGGAAGCCGTGCTTGTCCTCGCGGTTGTAGCCGTATGAGCTGGCGGTGACGCGCGCGAGCGCCGTCATTTGTCGCCAGCGGAACGCCGGACGGATCGTGCGGTACTCTTCACCCACAGTGTGGAAGAATTTCTCGCCGTGCAAACGGCCGTCTTCGCTGATCGTGTACTTGATCAACGTCTGGAACACCGGATCCACGGGATAGCCTTGCTCGCCGTAGATCTGAATCGCCGCGGACGCCCGGCCCTGATCATTCGCCTTTACCGCGGCTTCGCATTCGGCGAGCAGCCCCGCGGCATCGGCCACTTTAATCGTCTGGCGATGTTCGTCGAGCGGATACGCTTCGCCCTTGAACGCTTCGTGACTGGCGCTGTGATAAGCCGCGACAATCATCCCGGCGATGCCGTGGCGCGCGTCGGTGTTGCGGGCCATGTTGCGGAAGGCGTTGGTGGCATCGGTCGAGTGCACGCCGGCGGAATCACCATGCGTGCGCCAGCGGTCTGCTCCTTGCCGCAACACCAGCATGTTCGACGCAAGCGAGATAGCTTCACCGACGACTTCGAGACTGACGCCATCGGCAAGCGCGGCTGCCACCGCATCGGCCGACCGTGCCGGCGGTCCTTCATAAACTGTCCGAGCCAGAGCATCAACGCCGGCATCACCGAGGTCCTTCTTCCCGGGCGTCATCCCCGCAAGCTTGTACTGATCGAGCAACTTCGGCAGCAGCGCGCGAATCGGGTTGTCGGGATGCTGGCGGGCTTTGTGCTGCTGCTCGAAATCGACCATTTGCCGGACCGATTGCCGCAGCAATGTATGCGCGTATTCCGCGCCGAGCAGGTTGATCATGCCGTACGTGCGATGCGCAAAGACGAAGCGGTGGACGTTGATGTCGTCCTGAACCGCGGGCTGCAGAGCATTGAAGGCCTCCTGCGGCGATTGACCGGCGAGACTGCCAAAGAGCGCCTCGGCTTCGTTCATGTCCGCCTTGCGACAGGCATCGCGAATTTTGAGGCCCATGTCACCGTCCGCCGAATGTTCCGCAGCGTGCAGCGCCATCAACGTGGGCTTCGAGGCGCCGCCGTGCTGCTGACATTGCTGCGAGTTGCGGTACAGCACCTTCAGCACCGGCAGCGCTTGCCGTTCAGTGGGCAACAGCTTCGCCATCTCGAGCGCGGGGAGCATGGCCATCGCGGTGTGATACCCGACGTAGTCCTGCCCGCCGAACGCTTCCGCATTCGCCAGCGCGGCTGCCGAGATGAGGCGTTTATTGTCGACTTCGCCCGCTTTCAGCTTGCCGATGAGAATCGGCTGCAGTTGTTCCGGGGGCGTGCTGCGCAGCAGTTCAACGAGGGATTCATAAGGTCCCAGCGACAGGCTCTCCGGCCCGCGATCGGCAAAGGCCGTGGAGAATCCCAGATCATTCGCCACCGTGACCCCG
>DASRYX010000354.1:0-7629 GCA_035686985.1 Planctomycetaceae bacterium
ACCGCGCCGACGCGCACCAGGACGTCGTGCGGCCCCGGCGTCGGATCAGGCAGGTCGCCATATTCGATGACGCTGGGAGCGCCCACCTGGCGAATGAACGCAGCCTTCATTGGTCAGTCTTCCTTCCAGTGGACAGTCTTCAGACCGCTACCATGTGCGGCGGCCGTACCAGCCCATCGTCAACAACAGCAGTAACGCCCCGGCGGAGAGGATGGCCCCCCAATATACGCTACGGGGGCGATACGACCAAACGACTTCATGAGAACCAGCGGACAGCGCGACACCACGATACATGTTGATTCGAGACGATGACGCCAGTTGGCCGTCCACCGTCACGATCCAGTCGGGATCAT
The DNA here is from genome assembly GCA_035686985.1 of Planctomycetaceae bacterium. Lineage (GTDB taxonomy): Bacteria > Planctomycetota > Planctomycetia > Planctomycetales > Planctomycetaceae > DSVQ01. Next base: position 354 of record DASRYX010000354.1, read on the forward strand.
CCAGATCGGTCAGCACGAGCGTTCCCACAGCGGTCACCTCCGCGCGGACGTGGATCTGATGCGGACCGTAATCAACCACGCCCACCGATCCGACACCGCCGTCCCACCGGAAGCGGCCCGTCGCGTCGTGCAATCGATAGAGGAACAACGGCTCCTGTCGCGCCCACGCGCGATTGAGCATCGGATCAAGACCCGCCCACAACAGCTCGACCGGCCACCCGCGGCGTTCGAGGGGTTCGAAACTGAGAACGTGCGTCACGCCTGCGTTACGCAACCACTGCAACCGTTGCGACGTGAACGCATGAAAATCCGGCGGATCCGCTTCCGGCAAGGTGAACTCCGGGGCGAAATATTCGCGGGGACCGAACCCGAGATACACCGGCGTCGACGCCACGCCGAGCAGGTTCGGCACGTTCGCTCCCGGAGCATACAGCCGCACGGGACCCGGCTCTGCCAGCAACAGCTTTCGCACCGGGCTATCCGCGCGGAAGGCAATCGGCGGCTGCGAAACGACGACGGCATAACTCACCGTTGTGGGGACGAACCATAAATCAAAGATCGTGACGCCGAGCATGCCCACAATCACGGCCCGGCGACGGTTCGGGCACGTGATCCCCGCGACCCACGCATCCAGCAACCGCCCCACAAGCAGAGCCACCGCAAACGTCGCGAGAATCGAGGCCCGTCCCGGTCCACGGAAAAAATTGAACCCCGGAATGACTTTCATCACCGGCATCAACCATCCGGTCGCATAGATCAGTGAAGCCATGATGACACACAACCAGAAGATGTCTTGTGCGCGGAACGCCCGTCGGCGAAGCGCAAGCAATGCCCACGCGATCAACAGCAGCGTTGGCGCGACACCGAAATAACAGTGCGCTTCGACTTTGTTCGTCCCGGAAGCGATCTGCCCCAATGGCAGCCGTTGCAGCGCCGCATCGAGATCGAGCTGCGCGTCGTACCAGAACCACGGCGCGATGATCTGCGTGAGATAGCCCGGCGGGATATGTCCATACGCGGGATCATGATCGGCCCCGACCGCCGCGCGTTGACTGCGACTCTTCAACTCCCACGACGCCAGCAACTGCGGTGCTGCCAGGGCGACCCCAAACACAAACGCGATTGCGATGCACAGAGTGGAACGTGCATGTCTTGTGTGCCACTGGCTCTGCCAGTGCTCTTCCGGTCCCTGAAAAGACGAAGGCACTGGCGGAGCCAGTGGCACACGCAGCAGATAAAGACTTCGAAACAGCACAAACGCGCCGCCCAGCAACCACGTGCAAAACGCAATCTGATAATGTCCGCCGAGCAATTGCAGCGCGAACGACACACTCAGCAGCGCGAGAAACCGGGATCTCCCCGTCACAAAAAATCGCTCCGCGGCTCCGAGGGCCAGCGGCAGATACACGCCGCCAAGAATCGCCCAATCGAGAAACGCCCGCACCGGAAACCAGGCGTAGACATACACCACTGCGGCGAGCAACGCTCCCGGACCCGTCACTCCGAAGGCCCGAGCACACCACGCCATTGCGATGAAGGCCGCGACGTAGTGCCCAATCAGAACGACGTTCCAGCCGGTGCCGACATCCAGCAGCGAGTAGACCAGCAGATGCAGTGGGTACAGCGCTCCGGTCTGGCTTTCGCCGAGAACCGGGTAACCGTGCCCTGTCAGCGGATTCCACAAAGGAATCACGCCGGTGTGTAGCGAATCGGCGAGGAACGTTTTCTGCGGCAGCGAGTAGCTGTAAACATCGCCCCCGACCAGCCCGCCGCTGGTCCACAACGCCGGCCAGAACAACCACGTCATGCCAACGGAGAGCACGAGCCACCACCAGGCGGGAACCGGTTTCACGACAGGCGGCGGAGACGCAGGCACGCGGTAGTTCCAACAAGGCAGTGTGTGGAAACCCGAATGATACCCGCCGACCTACCCAACGGCATGTGATCAGATCTCCGTGAGCGGCCCGGCGCTAGCCGCCGGTGTTTCGTTGTCTGTTGTCGTGCCTTGAAAAGTTGATAACGGACCCCGGCGACTGACACTGATTACACACCGACGGCTGGTATGCTGAGTTAGAAACGTTTGAAGGCTTCATACCGTCATTCCCGCGCAGGCGGGAATCCAGCCTCTTTGCCAGCGTTCTCCACTTGGACCGCAACCGCTGGATTCCCGCCTGCGCGGGAATGACAACGCGCTCTGACGCGTCAACCTCTTCCTCGACTTCTTCGACGGTTCAACAACTCAGCACACTACCGCGGGCCGCTCACAATTCGCAGCGAATCGAGCTATGATCGACAGCGACAAGACTCGCAACGGAGACGGATTTCATGGCGAATGTGGACGTTCATGGGCATCGCTGGCATCTGCTGGACGAAGGCGACGGCCCGGTGGTGCTGCTCATTCACGGCTTTCCCTTCGATCACTCGATGTGGGACGCCCAGCGGCGTGCCCTGCGCGATCGCTATCGAGTGATCATTCCCGACCTGCGCGGCTTTGGTCGCAGTGGCTCGGCGACCGATCCCGTGTCGATTCCCCAGTGGGCCGATGAACTCGCCATGCTGCTTGATGCCGCCGGCGTCAACACACCGGTAACGGTCTGCGGGCTCTCGATGGGGGGCTGCATCGCCCTGTCCTTCGCTCAGAAATACGCGACCAGGATGAGCGGCCTGATGTTGTGCGACATGCGGTCCGTCGGCGAAAGCCCGGAGGGCAAAGCGACCCGTCTCAAGATGGCCGAACGCGTCCTCGCGGAAGGCGCGACGGTCGCCGCGGAGGCGATGCTGCCCCGATTATTCGGACCGAAAACGAACGAAGATCATCCGGAAATCGTTGACCACGTTCGTAATCTGATCCTGACAACCTCCCCGCGATCCATTGCCGCCGGGCAACATGCGCTCGCCAACCGACCGGACTTTACGTCCTTCCTGCCGACGATCAGCATGCCCACGCTGGTCATCGTCGGGGAGCACGACGCGATTTCCTCGGCAAGCGAAATGAAAGCCACCGCGGAGGCAATTCCCGGCGCGGAGTTTGTTTCGATCGCAAACGCCGGGCACCTGGCACCGATGGAGAACGCCGTCGCCGTCAACGCCGCACTGGAAACCTTTCTGAAACGAACCGCCGTGCGCTCGTGATGGGGAATAATTTGCCCGCTCGTGCGTCGTGAAAGAACGGAGAGGACCTTCTGCCGATGCCCGACGGTGCGCCCGCCGTAACAGTCGCAGATTTGCTGCACGCGCACTATGCGTTCGTGTATCGGGTGGCGTATCGACTCTCGGGCTCAGCAGCGGACGCGGAAGACTTGACCCAGCAGACGTATCTCCAAGCCCAGACGCATCTTTCGCAATTGCGTGAAACCTCGCGGTCGCGTCCCTGGCTGGCGTCGATCGTGCGGAACCTGTTTCTCCGCGCACGGCGACGGGGGGGGCGCGCAGTCGCCTGGAATCCGGACTGGGAACCCGCCGCCGACACCGAACCGCCGGAAAAAATTGATTCCGAATCCCTGCAGGCCGCGATTGACGAATTGCCCGACGAATTTCGCGTCCCGCTGGTGCTCTTCTACTTTCGGGAGCTGAGCTACAAGGACATCGCCGCGGAGTTGGAGATTCCGCTCGGCACGGTGATGAGCCGGCTGGCACGGGCGAAAGCCCATCTGCGGGAACAGCTCGGAACCGACGATGATGACGCACCGACAAAACGGCCCGCGCGACGGGTGCGGGAGACACGAGTATGACCAGAGCCGCAATGCCCTGCTGGGAAGCCCTGGAACTGTTGGAAGGGATCGACGCCGGCGCGATCACCGCGGATGATCCGTTGTCGATCGATGCGCAACGCCATCTCGCCGAGTGTGCGGGCTGTCAGAAAACGTTGCCCCGCCGGTTGAAATGGAATGCCGGATTGACCGCAGCATTCACGGCCGTCGATGTTCCCGCGGAGTTGGAGTCCCGGTTAGCGCAACAGTTCGCAGCGGTGCCCTCCACTCCGGTTGTGACACCAGCCGCACCGTCACGGTCACGGCGCCGAGGAATCATTGCAGCGGTGACCGTCGCGGCGCTGGTGTTGCTGGTCCTGTGGCAACAGCCGTGGTCGTCACGAGAGGAATTGCTCACCGAGCGCACCGTCGAGGCGAACATCGGCTGCGAGTTGTCCCAGCTGACGGTTTATACCTCGTCACGGTGGCAACCCGAGTTGCCAATGTCGTGGCGGGCGTTTTTCGAATTACGGGCTGATCTGGTCTACGCGTTTCCTCCGGAGCAATCGCGTCCGGCGGCGGCGCTCGTCCCCTTTTCGTTCAGTCACCCCAGTTTAGAACGACCGATTCTCGGGCGGCTGGTCATGGTGCCGGTCTCGCGATTCCACGATCCCCCAACCGCGACCGATTTCTCGTTCGCCCGGATCGGCTATGTTGCGGGATACAGCCACTGCGCGTGGACCGAAGGAAAGTGGGTTTACCTCTGCTACGTCCGGTCGGTCGGCGGTGCCGAGATGGGCGACCTCCGCCGCCTGATGCTCGAGTCGAGAAATATCCTGTAGTAGTTCTCAGTTGTCAGTTCTTAGTTCTCAGAAGATGCCTGTGGCGGTTGCTGACTAGGAACTCGGAACTACGAACTGAGAACTCTCTTGCCGCCCGCATCTTCGGAAAAGTTTGCGCAGAGCGCCGATTCTGCTGGCGTTAAGGGTGCCCACCGGTCGATGACAGACGGTGTGATGGTCCGGCGGCGCGATTCGTTGCGAAGCCGGGAGACCGTCGCCACGGAGTCGGTTCGATGACCCGGTATCTGGCATCACTGCTGGTCGGAGGGACGCTGACGATCGCCTGTCAGTTCGTCGCCGCCGACGAAGATCCGTTCGGACCGCCGCCACCTCTTCCGCCGGAAACGGCCCGGGTCGTCAGCCCGCCGGTTACGCCCCCGGCGGAAGTCGTGCCGCCGAAACCACGTCCCGCCACGGTTCCGCCGGCACCCACTGCGGCGCAGAAGCGCGTGCACGAACGGGCCGCGGAAGCCGCTCAACAACGAAAAGCCCGCATCCAGCAGCGAAGACACGCGTCGCCAATTTATCCCCCGGGCTACTTTGTGGGGTCAGGCCCGCTGGCTCACCCGGCGGTGTTTGCGAAGGACCCTGGGATCGCGATTGCCTTTCGACCGATTACGCTCTCGGGTCTCGACCCGTTGCCGACGCCTCGGCCAAGCCGCGTCTCCTCCAGCCGCAAGCCGCCGCGTGCTCCAGTGCCGGTGGAGGATCGGCCGAAACCGGAGAAGCCGGTCGGCGAGTAACTGGCAGCGATTGCCGGTTGGCCCCGGTTTTCATGAATTGTGGACCGAGTGCCGGTACGTCCGATGCGACTTGTGCTTGCGACGATCACCCCGCGAATTTAAGACAGAGGAAGCCGTCGGCGCGAAATCGACGGCGTGAATCAAGGATGAAACCCATGGCTCGATGGTGCCTGCTGCTGATTCTTGCCACCGTCGTTTCGATGGCCGGCTGTGCTTCCATGATGCATGAGTTGCAGCCGCATCGCCTGAACCGGCTGAACCGCAATCCCCCGCCGTCGATGGACCCCGAGTTTACGTCGGTCACAACAGGCGGGTCACAGCACAGCGCTTAACGGGCGCTGCAGGAGTCAACCAACGCCGGGGGCTTCCGCTGCGCGGTGCGCCCCCGCCACCCGGTCTCGAGTGAACTCTTGTCCCGTTAGCATACCTGCGGTGTTGCCGCTGCAGCGATATGATGGAAGCCGATGATCAGCGGACCGCCGCTGGTCCACCGCAGGGTGTGCTTCCGGGATACTCCGCATGTTGTCGTTCACTGGTTCTGTGGCCTTGGCGTTGTGTCTCACCGCGGATGCGCGGGTGATCGAAGGGAACCCGAAAACCGGGCAAGCCCAGGCCGTAGTTGTGGCGAACGAACCGCTGCTCTTCACGAGCCAGTTGCTGCCCGCCGGTCCGCGTTTCGCGCCGACGCCGCCCGATGACCAGGTCCACGATGTCTTCCGGCAGCTCGATGGTCTCCTGCCGAATAACCGCCTCGTCAAACTGAACGTGTATGTTCATGAGCCCTCCATCACACCGCTGGTGACGAAACAGCTGGTGAAGCGGTTTGCGGGGGAATATCAGCCCGCGGTGACGTTCGTGCAGACGGCGTTGCCCGGCGGTGGCGTCGTGGTGGGCCTGGACGCCGTCATGACGGTGGGAAGGCCGCCGAGCGAAGGCATGGTGCGGCGTGAAAAACCGGCGATCAAAGGCCAACCCGCGCCGGCGGCACACCTGCCCGCGATGGGTGTTGTTTACATCTCAGGTCAGGCCGAGCGAGGCGACGGAACGCTGGCCGACGCGACGAAGAGGACGATGGAAAGCCTGTTCAACACGCTCAAGTTTCTCGAGCAGCAGCCCAGCGATGTCGTGCATATCAAGGCGTTTCTGACGCCGATGAAGGATTCCGCCGTCGCGGTGAAGGACATGGTCGCGGCGTTCGGCGATACCGTCGCCCCGCCGATCTCGCTCGTCGAATGGAAATCGTCGCTGCCGATCGAGATCGAGATGGTCGTCGCGTCACCCCTGCGGGCTGATGCGCCGCGGATTGAATTTCTCACGACGCCGGAGATGAAAGCGTCGCCGGTGTTTGCCCGGGTGACGCGGATCAATCAACCGGGGCAGATTTTTCTTGGTGGCCTGCTCGGCCGCGTGGAAACCCCGGACAGCATCACGGAAACCCGCGAGACCTTCACGGCGTTGAAGCGGATCACGGAAGCCGCGGGAAGCGATCTGCGCCATCTCGCGAAAGCCACGTACTACGTCGCCGATGACGACATCAGCAACCGGCTGAATGAAATCCGTACCGAGTTGTACGATCCGGAACGGCCGCCGGCGGCATCGAAGGCGATGATCATCGGCACCGGACAACCGCCCCACCGGCTGACGCTCGACATGATCGCGGTTCCCAAGGGAGGGGAATAGGCAGTCGGCAGTAAAGCAAAAACTGAAGGCGGGCTGAAATCGGCTGACTTGCGATGGTTCCTGCCGTCGGCCTTCTTGCTTCTGTCTGGGCTGTCCCCCTATGATCACAGGTCCGGAATTCCCTCAATCGACAGTGCAAAGGTGTTGAATGTCCGCGGAGAATGTCTCGCCGCCGTCGGGGAGTTCGTCGCCTGCCGCCGGCAAGGTCGAGGCGTTCGATCTCACGGGCAAAACGCTGGGCGAGTTTCAGCTCCTGCGCCGTCTCGGCAAAGGAGGCATGGCGGAAGTCTACCTCGCCGATCAGACCACGCTGCAGCGGCAG
>DASRYX010000355.1:0-2259 GCA_035686985.1 Planctomycetaceae bacterium
CGCGCTCCGCTGGCGCGTCGCGGCTAAACGGTCCGGCACGATTTGCAGATCGTGATCGGCCAGAAGTAGGGTTTGCCGAGTCTTCGAGGCGAACCATGGTTTTGACATCGAAAGAGGTCCGCCTCGCGGACTCGGCAAACCCTACGGAAGAATCAATCCACGACGATGTTCATACCGAGTTGATGGTCCGCGCAATACTCGGCGATCGCGAACTGAAAGGCGTCGCCGTATTCGGCGGCTTTGCGTTCGCCGACGCCGTGGACTTCACCGAAGGCTTCCGGCGTGGTGGGGCGACGGCGGGCGAGATCACGCAGTGTGACATCACCGAAGACCATGAACGGCGGGATGCCTTTCGTTTCCGCGAGCTCCCGACGCAATTGCCGCAGATGTTCGAACAACCCGGTGTCAAACGGCCGGTCATCGGCGGCGTTCTTCGCTTTGCTCGAAGATGATGCGGTCTTTTTCTTCGTCGGCTGCAACAGTCGCGGCGTGATTTCCCCCTTGAGGAGTTGCCGGCCGTGTGATGTCACCTTCAGGGTGTGATACTCGCCATCTTTGACGAGAAATCCCTGGCCGACGAGCTGTTCGATCCATTCGCGGACCACTTTGTGATGATGCTCTTTCAACAAACCGTAGGTGGAAAGCTGATCGTGGCCATTCTCCCGGATGCGGGCTTCCTGCGATCCACACAACACCTGGGAGACGTATTGTCCGCCGAACATTTCGCGCACGCGGATGACGCACGACAAAATCTTTTGCGCGACGATCAGCGGCTCCGCGACGAGTTCGAGTTGATCGAGGCAGACATCGCACGCGGCACACTTGTCGCCTTCGTAACTCTGGCCGAAGTGTTCCACCAGCGCGCGATGCCGGCACACCGGAGCGACGCAGTAACGTTCCATGAGTTTCAGGCTGGCCTTCATCTGTTGGAAGGCTTCGGGCGGCAACTCGGAGCACATCCGCTCCCACGTCATGAAATCGCCGGGGCTGTAACAGAGGACGCACTCCGCGGGGAGCCCGTCGCGACCGGCGCGGCCGGTTTCCTGCTGATAGTGTTCCACCGATTTCGGCGCCGCGGCGTGAATCACATACCGCACGTCAGGCTTGTCGATCCCCATGCCGAACGCCACCGTCGCCACCACGATATCGATCTGATCATTAACGAATTGATCCTGATGTTTATGGCGTTCCTCGTCAGTGAGTCCCGCATGATAAGGCACCGCACGGTAACCATCGGCCCGTAATTCCGCGGCGGTGGAATCCACTTCCCGGCGTGAGATGCAGTAGATGATGCCGGATTCGCCTTTGTGGCGGGCGATGACATCGCGGATCTGCGTTCCGACCTGCGACCGGCGCATCACACGGTATTGCAGGTTCGGACGGTCAAACGAACCGACGATGAATTCCGGATCGTCGAGCCGCAGTTGCTCGGCGATGTCCTGCCGGACATTCTCGGTCGCGGTGGCGGTGTAAGCATGCACGGCGATGTCGGGAAAACTGTCGCGCAGTTGACCGAGCAGGCGGAACTCAGGGCGGAAATCATGCCCCCACGCGCTGATGCAGTGGGCTTCATCGACCGCGATGAACGACAGCTTCAGCTCGTGCAGAAAGTCGAGCATCCGCTCGGTGCAAAGACGTTCCGGCGCGACGTACAACAGTTTCAGTTTGCCGGCTCGCAGATCGGACGCGATGCGGCCACGTTCCGCGGCGGAAAGCGAACTGTTCACCGCCGCTGCGGGGATGCCGCACTCGCGCAGGCCGTCGACCTGGTCTTTCATCAGTGAGATCAGCGGTGAGACGACGATCGCGACGCCATCGAGCACCACCGCGGGGACCTGATAGCAGAGCGATTTCCCGCCGCCCGTCGGCAACACGACGACGGAATCACGACCGCTGAGCACGGATTGCATCGCCGCCTGTTGATGCGGCCGGAAACCGTCATATCCCCAATGCTTGTGAAGCGCGGAACGCAGGAGCGTCGTGTCATCCGTGGTCGAAGTCATAACCCTTCAGTGTGCCACGCCGCCGGGTGTGATGCGAGTCTTCCGTAGGGTCCGCTGTGCGGACCGGACTGCTCAGCACGATGCAGATCTGGTCCGCACAGCGGACCCTACGCGGGGGGCTTCCTCGCCGGTACAATCGCCGGTGGAAAATGAGGAGTTCTGTGAGGAAAGCGTCTGTGAGTGAATCGGCCGGAGGTTCGTCGTCGGGATCGGTATCGCGTCCGGCTGCGCCGCGCTGGCGGTTGACGGACGAGCT
>DASRYX010000356.1:0-21823 GCA_035686985.1 Planctomycetaceae bacterium
GGCAACGGGCTGTCGAACGATTTCGCCGCCGCACAAGCCGCGCTGGATCGCCGTCTGGCCCAAACCCGCGAGCACGACTTTCATGTTGAGCGGGATGTCGTCACCCCGCTGAAGCGCCTGCAGCAGCGCTGGCAGAAACACACTTGGCCGTCGCACGAATGGCGTCTGCTCGAACCGAATTTACGACGAACCTATCGCAACGGCCGGCGGATGGTCCGCGAGGTCGCTGACGGTGCCCCCGCGGAACGGCTGCATGATCTCCGCAAACTCGTCAAGCACACACAGTACCACGCTGAATTTCTGAAGCGGACGGGGACGCCGCGCCTGCCGGCGGAGCATGACGAATGGGAACGTCTCGCGGACCTGCTGGGGCAGCATCATGATTTGTGGGTGCTGCGGGAACTGCTGCGGACGATGTCCACGAAAGATCTGCCCCGCATCTCGCGCACGCTGGTGCTGGCGGAAGTCGGTCACGCCGCTCGAAACCTGGAACTGCAAGTCAGCGAGTTGGCCCCGATTCTGTACGCCGAACGGCCCCGCGCGTTCACGGACCGCTGGCACGCTTACTGGAAACAGTGGCGACGACACGGCCACGGATCGCGGCCATGAAAACGCTCTGGCTCCTGCGTCACGCGAAGTCCAGCTGGGCCGACGCAACGCTGACGGATCATGACCGCCCGCTCAAACCCCGGGGGATTCGTGCCGCGGCGAAGATGGGAGCTCTTCTGGCAGAACAATCCCCATTTCCGGAGCTCATTTGCTGCTCGACCGCTGTCCGCGCCGTGCAGACCTGGCATGTCGCCGCTGAGGCCATCACCGCGCGTCGATCGCTTCCCGAAGCGGTCTATCGTGATGATCTGTATCACGCGAGTGTGTCTCAACTGCGAAGTATCGTGAGCGGTCTGCCGAACGAACGATCCACGGTGCTGCTGATTGGCCATAACCCCGGTTTCGAAGATTTCGTGGCCGCGATCACCGGCGGTGCGATCGAGATTCCCACGGCGGCACTATTGAAGCTGCAACTGGCCGGAGCTGAATGGCACCTCTTCGCCACAACGCAGACCGTGGGACTGATCGATCTCTGGCGTCCGCGTGAACGGGACTAGCCGTTTATCCGCCGTCAACCGCGGAGTGGAAGCGCTGCGGGAAATCGCTACGATAAGGTGCAGGAGGTCCGAAGTTTATGCACGGTCTGCAAAGCATTCTGGTCGGAGTGAATCTGCATCACGGCGACCGTATCGCGTCGGATACTCTAGGACCGGACGCACAGGCAGCCCTCCTTCAAGCGAAAGAACTCGCCCGGACGACCGGGGCGAAGTTGACGTTGTGCGCTGTGCTCGAAATCTCCGAGCAGGCGTTTCATCTGCTCGAGATCGACCGGGCTCACGCCACGAAAACGGTCGAAGACGAAGCCCGGCAGGCACTCGAAAGACTCGCCGGGGAACTCACGTTGGCGGGCTCCCTGGTTACGACGGTAATCCGCTTTGGTGAAGCGTGGGAACAACTGATTCTCGAAGCCCAATCGGGACCGCATGAGCTCGTGCTGGTCGGCACAAATGCGCGCACCGAAGCGGCCCGCATGCTGTTCGGCAGCACGTCGCGGAAGCTCGCCCGACTCTGCCCTGTTCCCGTGTGGATCGCCAAGTCTGGTGAAATTCGCGACGTGCGCGAAATTGCCGTCGCCACCGACTTCAGCGAGACCGCCTTCGCGGCAACCCAGGCTGCCGTCGGCGTTGCGCAAAACCTGCAGGCGAAACTGTTCGTTGTTCACGCCCTGGAGTTCCCGTTTGAGTCGTACATGCGCACTGCGGGCGTGAGTGCCGAAGAGATCCAGGCGGCCCGCCAGAAACTGACCGGCGAAGCCCGCGAGCGACTGCAGCAGGAATTGATGCGGACCGACGCACGGGCCTTGCCTCACGGCTTCAAAATGGAAGTCGTGGAAGGGAATCCGGATCATGCCATCCCGGAATTTGTTGCGAACAACGAAGTCGATTTGCTCGTGATCGGAACCGTCGGCCGTTCGGGGCTTTCCGGGCTGCTCCTCGGCAACACGGCGGAGCGAATTCTCTCCCATCTGCATGCGTCGCTGCTGGTGATCAAACCCGCAGGATTTGTGAGTCCGGTGAAGCCGGCGTAAGCCAGGACGTTGTGCTGTGATTTACCTCGACCATCACGCGACAACTCCGGTCGACCCGGACGTGCTCGCGGCGATGCAGCCGTGGTGGACCGAGCGCATTGGCAATCCTTCGAACAGCCATCACTCTGCCGGACGAGCGGCCCGGGAGGCGCTGGAACACGCCCGAGCCCAAGTCGCCGCGCTGGTCAATGCCGAACCCCGCGAAGTTGTTTTCACCAGCGGTGCGACGGAAGCCAACAATTGGGTGCTGCACGGCCTGTTCGCAACGGCGAAACCCGGTGAAGAACTGTTGGTCTCCGCGGTGGAACACAAGTCGCTGCTGGTTCCCGCGGAACAGCTTCGCCGCCGCGGAGTCATCGTCAAGATTTTGCCCGTCGACGCCGTCGGTCGGATCACGGCGGAGACCGTAGCAACGGCCATCACGCCCGCAAGCCGGCTGGTCTGTGTGATGGCAGCGAACAACGAAGTCGGCACCGTCAATCCGGTCGAAGAGATCGCGGCGGTTTGTCGCGAGCGCCGCGTATGGGGTCACTGCGATGCAGCCCAAGCCGCGGGCAAACTTCCCGGTCGCGTGTGGCCCGCTGATCTGCTGAGTCTCACCGCGCACAAACTCTATGGACCGCCGGGAGTTGGTGCACTGGTCATCCGACGGGGTGCTCGACCGCTGCCTCTGACGCCGCTGTTGCTGGGGGGATCCCAGGAACGCCGCCTGCGGGCGGGCACGTTGCCCACGCCTCTGATCGTCGGTTTCGGCAAAGCCTGTGAACTGGCCCTGCAACGGCAAACGGCGGATGCGGAACGGATTCAAGAACTACGCGAACGCCTCTGGACCCGCTTGAGCCGGGAACTACAGGGACTCGCACTTCAGGGATGTCCTTCCGACCGGTTGCCGGGCAACCTGCACGTGTCGTTTGCAGGAATCGATGCCGAAGCGTTGCTCGCGCGGATCGGGAACGAGATCGCCGCGAGCGCCGGCGCTGCGTGCAGCGTCGATGATCATGCACCAAGTCACGTCCTGCAGGCCATGCACATTCCCGCAGATCGGGCGAAAGGCTCCGTGCGCTTTGGTCTCGGGCGATTCAACACCGCAGACGAAATCGATCAAGCCGCACAGTTGGTGATCGCCGCCGTGCGGGAGCTGAGAACCAAATAAAACGCCCCGCGGACAAACCACGGGGCGCTTCGATGCAACAACGGCCGAACCACTCGATTAGAGCGAATTGCGGGCGAATCGATCCGGCGAGCGGATGAACTGCTGCTGACGGTCGCGATTCGAGAAGAACCACAATCGGCCCTTCCACTTCACGCCGACGCGCGGGTCACCCGGCTCCGAAGTCAGCGGGCAGACGCCATTGGCGATCGGCCAATAGCGTTCGGGATTCTCTACGAACCGTCGCTTATGTGTTTCGGAGTGGAAGGTGACAGTCTGCCCCCGGTATTCCATGCGGATGGTCTCCGCCCCGCGCCGGAGCTTGTTGTCGTCGAGCAGACTCACAAGACAGTAACCACCAAAGGCGACCGGGCTGGAGTTCTGCGGGAACAAGGCAGAGACCGGCGCGAAGGGATCTTTCTCCGCCTTCGGAGCCGCAGTCCCGATCAGGGTTTCCAGTTCGGCCGCGAAGCCCTGAGCATGCTGGAAGCCCGTCCATGTTTTCCGACGATTGCCCGAGGCATCGAAGAAGATCGTCGTCGGATAGGCGGTAATGCCGAGTTGCGACACCACCGACGGATACTGGTCGGCGTCGACCGAGACCGCGACTAGCTTGCTCTCCACAAGTTGCCGGACCCGAGCGTCCGTGAAGGTCAGTTGCTTCAACTGACGGCACGGTCCACACCAGGTGGCGGTAATGGCGACCAGCATCGGCCGCCCCTTTTCTTTCGCGACTTCCTGAGCAACAGCGAAGTCGTGTTGCCAGTCGGCGGCGGCTTCCTCTGCCACCGCGTTCCCCAGGAGTGAGTTTGCCGCAAATACCAGCGACAGTCCGAACCCAAGCCGAGACACCAACCGAGACCGCGAACCGATCAACATTCAGAACCCTCCGTAGCAGACTGGACTCACGCACGGCGAGGCCCGGCCGCATCGCGTGAATCTGGCGAGTTTGCCCTGATAAATCCTTTCAGGGCGACTTTGCCACTTTCCAAAACGCGGGATCACCCTACCGCCCCCTTTGCGCGATCGCCACCCAAATTGAACGATAAACGCCCAAAAAAACTGTGCCAAAAACGACCACAAATAGTTAGATCAGGACACCTGAACATATTTTTTAAGTGGTTCACCTCGCGTGGATCCGGGTCAACAAATTCACCCAAGTCGAGCCTCCGTTTCCAATTGCGTCATATTCAAGAAGCTCTTAGGATGATCAAGCCGCGGATGGCGATATCGAACAAAGAGGGATTCATCGACGCCGTCCGATTTTCGGGAAGGATACCGAGCTGATGAACGCCGACGCCGCCGGGTTTTCCCGGAAGTCTCTGTTACCGGGTCAGGACCTGATTTCGTCAGCCTATTCGCACAGTGCGACGCCGTTTGCCGACGAGCGTCTGGACGCCGCGATCGAGCGCACACGGGACTTCCTGCTTCAGCAACAGCACCCGGAAGGCTACTGGGTCGCGGAGCTCGAGGGCGACACGATCCTCGAATCCGAATACATCCTGCTCTTGGCGTTCGTCGGACAGGGACAATCGCCGCGCGCTAAAGAAGCCGCCGCGTACATGCTCGCGCAGCAATGCGATCACGGCGGCTGGGCGCAATTCCCCGGCGGTCCGATCGAAATCAGCGGATCGGTGAAAGCCTACCTTGCGCTGAAAATCATCGGACACGATCCCAACACTCCGGAGATGATCCGCGCCCGCGATGCCATCGTGAACGCCGGCGGCGTCGAGAAGGTCAACAGTTTCACCCGCTATTACCTGGCAATGCTGGGGCTGATCCCCTACGACCTCTGCCCCGCCGTACCGCCAGAATTCATGCTGCTGCCCAGTTGGGCGCCGTTCAACATTTACGAAATGTCGGCGTGGTCGCGGACGATTATCGTGCCGCTCAGTCTGTTGTGGGCGTATCGTCCGGTCACGAAACTGCCGCCCGAACATGGCATCGACGAGCTCTATGCGTCGCCGCAAAAATCGCTTCCCCGACATATTCACGGCGTCAATCACGAAGGAACGCTGCAGGGCTTCGTCGACTGGACCAAGTTTTTCCAGCGTGTCGATACGGCGATCAAGTGGGGCGAAGGGGCTGGTATCAAGCCGTTGCGCAGCCGTGCGATTAAGCTCGCCGAAAAATGGATTCTGGAACGGCTCGAAGGAAGCGACGGCCTCGGGGCGATTTTCCCGCCGATCATCTGGACGATCATCGGCCTGAAGTGCCTCGGTTATGCCGACGATCATCCCACCATCGTGCAGCAGTATGGCGAGCTCGAAAAGCTGGTGATTCGCGAGCAGGAACAAGTCCGCCTGCAGCCGTGTCTCTCTCCCGTGTGGGACACGACGATCACGCTGATTGCCCTGCGCGATGCGGGCGTGTCGCAGGACAACGCGGCGATTCGCAAAGGGGTCGACTGGCTGCTGTCAAAAGAATGCCGCCGCAAGGGCGACTGGGCGAATTATCGTCCTGAAACCGAGCCGGGCGGCTGGTATTTCGAGTTCAACAACGAGTTCTACCCCGACGTTGACGACACGGCGATGGCATTGATCGCCCTCAGCAAGTGCCTTCCGGAAGGGTTCGACAACCCCGGGGCCATTGAATGGAAAGTGGGCGAAACCGGTTCCCCGCAAGCCACCGTTGTCGGTCACGCGGCGTCGGCCAGCGCAGCGATCAGCGGGTTCGAACGCGCCGAACCGATTGTCGCCGCCCTGCGCCGCGGCGTCGGCTGGCTGAAAGCGATGCAAAGTCGTGACGGCGGCTGGGGTGCCTTCGACGCCGACAACACCCGTGAAGTCTTCACGAAAGTGCCATTTGCTGATCACAACGCGATGATCGATCCCAGTACTGCGGACATCACTGCGCGGGTGCTCGAAGGGCTCTCGTACGCCGGCTTACAACCGCATGGAAAATGGCTCGAACAGGCGCTGAATTTCGTCTGGAACGACCAGCAACCCGACTTTGCCTGGTTCGGTCGCTGGGGGGTGAACTACCTCTACGGCACCTGGCAGGTCATTCAGGGGCTCGTGAAGTTCGGCATCTCAGCCGATGATCCGCGGCTGCAACGCGGAGCCGACTGGATTTTGAGCAAACAGCAATCGCTGGGCGGCTGGGGCGAAACGCCGGCCAGTTATGACGATCCATCCCTCCGCGGCCAAGGTGAACCGACGCCGTCCCAGACCGCGTGGGCGCTTCTCGGCCTGATCGCCGCCGGTCGTGCGGACCTTCCGGCAACGCGCCGTGGCGTGGAGTATCTGCTCAGCACGCAGCGGCCCGACGGCGGCTGGGACGAACCGCAATTCACCGGCACCGGCTTCCCTCGCGTCTTCTATCTGCGCTACCACTACTACCGCATCTACTTCCCGCTCATGGCACTCGCCCGCTATCGCGCGGCGATCGGAGCGATTTAGACACGTTCACCAAAACAAACGCCCGGCATCCAAAGCAGATGCCGGGCGTTTCGCATTTTGTTGACGATGAGTCTAGGCGTGCAGAGCGGTCTGGATGCCGCCCATGATCCAGTGGTCGATGTCGCGGAACATCTTTTCCTTCGCAACATCACCCGATTGCTGGTAGATGCGTGTGCCGACCTGCATGCCGGCGGCGTAGAGCATCCGGCCGGAGTTCACAATGTCGAGGACTTTCACGTCCGGGCAGGAGTAAGTTGTCGCGAGCAGCAGCCGTCGTCCCCGCAAGCCGCGGAAGCGGGCCAGCGGCTTGTCGACAGTCGGGAACTCACCGCACAGGCACGCGGCACCGGCGAAGGCTTCCGGACGTTCGAGCATGACTTCCAAGGCCGTCGTGCCGCCGGTGCCCATGCCCGCGAGGTAAACCCGCTCGGGGTTCACGTTGAACTTCTCACGCATTCCCCGGACGACTTCTTCGACACGGCGGGCGACTTCGAGCGTGCCGCCGATTGATGTCGACCACCTGGCCCCATCATCCTGAGGCAGGCTGCCGCGCAACGCCACGGCGAGGTAGTTCCGCTCGCTGATCATCGGCAGCACATCGAACAACTCGTCTTCCGTCGCGCCGTTGCCGTGGAACCAGACGATCAGCGGGTAGGCATAGCCCGGCTCGTAGATTTCCGGGAGGGCGATCGCATGTGGTTCGTCGATCAGCGAGATCGCCGGTCCACATTCGGGATCGGCATCCATCTCGTCGCGCGTCGGAATCGCATCGTAATCGACGTCCGCGTCTTCCGCTGCCGTTCCGGACGTGGTGGCCAGCGCCTTCCACGGAGCGGGGAAATCATGTCGGCGGTACGTGCGCTCGAAGTCGAAGTACTCGGTCAGTCGCGACGCGTTCGGGAATTGTTCGCTCATTTCCGCAGCCGTTCCTTCTATCGTTCCAGCTTGCCTTCGGCAACACGGGCGAGGGACTGCCCATCGTGACCACTGACGGCGGCCACACTGGCGCGGACGTTACTCAGCGGGAAAAACTGGCCAGGACATTCCGTGGCCTTGATGTCTCCGTGACCGATTACATGCTCCGCATGAATCGCATACTCGCGGGCCAACACAGCTACGAGCTCTTTCACTGATTTCACTTGCCGCGGAGTCGGTTGGCTCTTCTCGAAATTCCCGATCAGAACGATCCCGATTCCGCGCTGATTATGTTCATTCACCCCGGCGTGCGCACCGGGCATTTGCTGTTTCCACCGGAAAGTCGGTTCGATTTCTCCGTCATCCATGCCCTGCCCGTTACCGATCACAAAGTGGTAACCGATTCCGAGCCAGTGTTTTCCGTTTTTGTCTTTGTTCTTCAGGTGAGTGTTATGAATACTTTCCACATTTCCAGCGTCTGACGCCGTGTGATGCAGAACAAGGTATTTCCAGTTTCGAGGGTCGATCGTCGGCCGCCAGGGATTGCTGCCGATCGGGTTCAGCGGAAGCGTGTGCGGTTCGGGGTCGAATTCGGGGGCTAACGGGGTCACCGGAACAACAGGTTCCGCTGGCCACACGGGTTGCGGGCGAGGGATCGAGACCAACGGCGGAACGACCGCCGGTCGGGTACAACCCCAGCAGCCAAGCCCGGCGATCAGCAGACAGACACTGGTCCGCGCAACTCGTCTGGCATAGACGTGCCGCGGTGGCGTCAGCAGCGGTCTGCGACCGAAGCTCGGCATCCCTGCAACTCATGTCCCGGTCCATCGGGTGACCTCTCCAACTCCCGGCTCGGGCGAGTCATCAAGGTGAGGCGGAATTTACTTTTGGGTCCGACCTCTGTCAACGTGCGCTTCGTCGCAGCCCCGTATGTAGCAAGCAGTTGCTGCAGATCAGAGGTGAAGCGGCGCAGACTGTAGCGAATTTAACCCCAAATTGACAGCATCAAATTCCGACGCAGATTACACAAACATCCCAAACAACGCTTTCAGCGCGAGTTTGGGACCTTTTTCGCGATTCCTCAGATCCCCGCTCAAGTGCGAGTTCAAAGAGTCTGCGAAGGCCGGGCAAGACTAAGTCGAGGCGATCGCGACCACCGCCAGCACCCCGAGCCAGACTACGCTGAGGGCGTGCCAGAACCACACGCAGATGGTCACCCCCCAGTGATACTCATGATCGTAGCGGTCCGCGTGTGCCCAGACCGTGACGAAGATCAGGAACCACACGGCGACCACGAAGTGCATCGCATGCAAGCCGGCCATGACAATCACAAAGGCGGCGGCCCCCGTGGCGGCTTCCTCGGGAACCTGCCGCTGAATCAGCCAGTTGAGCGATGAAATCTGGACTGCGACAAAGACAGTTCCAAAAACGACCGCCAGCAATAGCCGCCGTCGGAAGAGGACCTGGCGTTCGCGTCGCACGGCGGCAATCGCCCGGGAGAGCGACCAGCTGCCGAGCAGTAGCAGCCCCGTGCTGAACGCAAAGAGGGGCGGAAAGCGCAATCTGGGAAACGCCGAGGGTGGGAACCAGCGCATCAGCAGCAGTGCCAGCGCCCCCGCGAACAACGCCACGACCGTCGCTGCCCCGGCGAACCGCAGCGCGACATCGCTGCGCGACACCCGCGGTGTGGTGAACTCAGCCGCAGCCGCTCGCGGAAGTCTGGCCATTAAGCTTCCATGGAGGCGGCGTGCGACACCGGTTCCACAAGAATCTGCTGCGCGGCGGGGAGCCCGATTGCCACCGGCTTCCCGTCAACCTCGATCATCATAATGCCGGCTTCGAGATTGTTTTGCCGTACGACCCCGACGCAACCGAGCTGCATGCCAGAATCAGTGAGAAACTGCAAAAACTCGCGGCCCTGATTCGTGACGCGGGTCACCCGCACCCGTTCTCCAGCAGAAACCACCGCCAGCGGCTTGGAACTGGTGGCGTCGCCGCGCATGCGCCCGTCGGTCGACGGAATCGGATCACCGTGGGGGTCATGCGTCGGCAAGCCAAGATATTCATCGATGCGGTCGACGAGAAAGTCGCTGACCGCGTGTTCCATGTGCTCAGCTTCTTCGTGCACCTGGTCCCACCGCAGTTGCAATGTGCGGGCGAGGAACAGTTCGATCAGCCGATGACGCCGCAACATCCGTAGCGCCAGTGTCTTGCCCTGCGCCGTCAGGCACGCGCCTTCATACGGTCGATATTCCGCGAGACCCGATTCCGCGAGAGTCTTGAGCATGCTCGTCACCGTACCGGGTGAGACATGCAGCGCGGTTGCCAGTTGTCCGGTGGTTACCCACGGGCTTTCCTGCCGCGCGGCGATCTGCCACGCGGTCTTGAGATAGTTTTCCACCGTCAAACTGGTCATCGGCACATCTTGGCATGGGTAAGACGGTGGGTCCGCGGCGCGGACATCGGTGTGGAACTCGCGGAACAAACACAGCCAACCGGTAGCAAGTCATCGTCCATTCCAATAATAACGGTCATCCCGGCGGTTGTCGCGGCGGCGTGAAACGGAAACTTCTGCCGGTTTCCCGCCTGGCCGGGCCTTACGATCCCTTCAGGCGGATCGACGTTACCCGTTGTTATCGAAACGCTTAACGTCTGGGATCACCCTTCAAAGAGGGTGCACAGCGGCCATTTGCTGAACCGGCATGGGGGTTTGTGACGATACTGTCGATTGTCCGTATTTGTGTGAGATTGCCTGCGCCGAGTTTCGGGGAACGATGAGCATGCACCAGCAGCACCGATGGACGCTCTGTTGGGCCGTCGTCCTCGGTTGCCTGACCACGGCGGCGGAAGCGCAGCCCCCGATCCCACGGCCGAAGTTCGGCACGTGGAATCCGCCCGCTGCGACCGCGGCAAGCCATTACGGCATTCTGGGCGAAGTCGCGAGTCCCGGAGTCTACGCCGCGGAAGGCCGCGAGGTGTCGTTGCAGGAACTCGTGCAACAGGCCGGGGGATTCTCGCCGCACGCCGGTCCCGCGGTGCGACTCATCCGCCAGCAACGCGTTGCTCAAGGAAAGCTCTTCGATCCCAACGGTCGCGATCTTCTGCAACCGGGGGATATCGTTCTCGTCGACAGCCGCCGTCCCGCGCCGATGGCCACCTCGGTGACGTACCTCGGGATCCTCGGGGTCGCCGACCGCCCGATCATCGTGCCGGTGCGGCCGGAAAATGCTCAGTTACAGACGATGATGCTCGCGCTCGGTCAGTCGCCGGAACTTGCACGGACTGTCCGGCTGATCATGCCACCACGGATGTCTCTTCCAGCGTCGGCTACCTCGCCCCTGCCGACGGGAACGGTGCTGATCCTTGATCCGCGATTGCTCGTCAGTGCGAACCTTCCTAGCTTCCCCGAACCGAAGCCGATGGCACTCGCAGCGGCGGCTCCGCCCCCGGTCACCGAACCATCCCGGACAGCACTGGCGTTCTCCGGAACCGGCAACCCGCTCCAGACCGCAGAACGTTACCCCGATCATCGCCTGCCGGTCACGTCCATGGGTCGCAATGGAACTCAGGTCGAGGCGACGCCGCTCCCTTTCACCAATGGCGGTTTGCGTCCACAAGTGAATGAAACCAGCCTGCCCGTTCCCGGTTCCCGTTTGGAACCCGCACCGGTCGACGTCGCGAAACCGGTTATCAAGCCCAAAGCGACGGTGCCGCTGGTGAACGCCGATGCGGAAATCGTTCCCGCGCTCGATGAACTCGGCATCGAAGACGAAGAACCGTCGGCCACCGCGAGCACCATCCCGGGATTCGGGATGTGGCAGATGCTCGGCGTCATCGGCACCGTGGCGTCGCTGGTGGGATTGGCTGTGCTGTCACGGAACGTGATTGGCATGACCGCAACCACCGCCGGGCGATCGGCGATGGATGAAAACCTGGTCCCCGCCTCGATTCGGAAACGTTCCGCGCTGCCGCCGCCCACCGAGTCACGTCGGCCACACTTGCGGTTTGATATTCCCGAACCGACACCGGTTGCACCAACGGCCCAGACCATCGCCAAGGTGACGCCGATCTCCAAGATCGAACCGGCAAACGGCGAGGAAAAGCATGATCTGCACGAGATCCTCGCGATGCGCGGCGGCATCGAGACCGAAGCCGTCGTGCTGCCTCACGGCTTGAAACTCCGTCGCGCGGCTTACACCCCGGCACCGATCTATCGAGCTGACGAACCCGCCGAGCTCCCCGGAGCACCGCACGAACGCCCGGTCACGCCGACCACGCCGCAACGCTCGCTCGACACGATCATTCACGAGCAGATCCCCGCGCCGCATTTCCTCGCCAAGCCCGCACCGGCCGCCGCCAAAAAGAGTGAACCGGCCGTCCCCGAAACCTTGGAGAACGCCACGGCAATCGAACGGGCTTTGCATCAACTGCAACGGGGGGCATTGTCGTGAGCATCGGACTGGATCTTGGCTCAACGCAATTCCGCTCACTGCGCCGACACGGTCAGCGATTGATCGGGCGGCAATGCCCGTGCGTCTATGCCATCATTGCGGACACGCAAACCAATCGCCGGATGATCGAGCGCGATGATCTGCCGTTCTTTGAACTGGATCGCGAACTGGTGCTGATCGGCGACGCCGCACTGGCGTGGACGGATCATGCCCCGGCGACATTACGCGCTCTGTTGCCGGATGGACGATTGCCGGCAAACGATGCGCTGGCGAGAGAGATCCTGGGATTTCTTCTGGATGCCGTATTGCCACCGGCGACCTTTCCTCAGGAAATCTGCGCGGTCACGATTCCGGGCGAACTGCTGCCGCATGAACCGCAGGCTGAGCGAGCGTTCTTCACCCGCCTGATTCAAATGCGCGGCTATGAGCCGGTGATCACGGGCCAAGGGTTCGCGACCGTCCTTGCTGAACTGCAGGACGCGGCGTTCTCGGGCATCGGGATCAGCCTCGGGGCGAGCCAGTGCGAGTTTTCGCTCGTGCAATGCGGAGCGGAACAAGCTCGCTGCAGCATTCCCTGGGGAACCGCGGATGTCATCAGCGATGACGGAATCGCCGACGATCAGCTGATGACCGACTTCCTCGTCGAACTGCTGCTCGAAGCCGGGATGCGAATCAATCAGCATGACGGGTTTCGAGTGGTCACGCAGCCGCTGTCGATCATCTGCAGCGGCGGAATCGTGCAGCGGCCTGAGTTCGAACAGCATCTACACAGTGCCTGGCAGCGAGCTTCGTGGCCGGTGCCGGTGCGATCCATTCGGATTGCCTCCGACACGCTCTACACGATCGCCCGCGGCTGCCTGATTCAGGCGAAACTGGAACGTCAAACGGCGGCTCTGCGTGCTGCTTAAGCGACGCTGATCGCTCCGATTGCGTTGGCACAACCGCCATCCGGCGATTCTTGAAATACGTGTTGCACTCTGTTCCCGCGCGGGCTATGATTTTGATTGATCAAAAACTATCTTTTTGCCGATCGTTCTTGTTACTGGAAAATCCTTTGATGTCGTTTCATTCGCGATTAACTCTCCTTCTTGTGCTCACTGGCGGATCGCTGATCAGCACGGGATGTTCCACTTCGGAAGCGATCACGAGCAGTGAATCAAGGGCTGCGACGGGGCGTCCGTTGCAGATCGTCACCACGACCGGAATGGTGAATGACCTCGTGCGGACCGTCGCCGGTGACCACGCCGAACTGCTGCCGCTGATGGGGCCCGGGATCGACCCACATCTTTTCAAGCCGACTCGCAACGATGTGAAGAAGCTGTTCGAAGCCGATGTGGTATTTTACTCCGGCTTGATGCTCGAACACCGCATGGAAGAGTCGCTCGAACAGTTGGCGCACTCCGGGCATCAGATCTTCGCGGTCACCCAGAAACTCGACCCGAGCCGGTTGCGGTCCCCACCTGACTTCGCCGGTCAACATGATCCACACGTGTGGATGGACGTCGCGCTGTGGAGCGACTGCCTGCCCTGGATCGCCGAAAAACTTTCCGAAGCCGATCCCGCCCACGCCGCCGAGTTCCAGCAGAATGCGAAAGCGGCTCAAGAGGAGCTGCGAGAACTCGATGAGTATTGCCGCACGGTGATTCAATCGATCCCCGAAGGGCAGCGGGTGCTCGTCACCGCGCATGATGCCTTCGGCTATTTCGGCCAGCGTTACGGCCTGGAAGTCCGTTCGGTTCAGGGGGTCACCACCGAGTCCGAAGCCGGCATTCAGGACGTGAATGCGCTCGTCGATTTTCTCGTCGAGCGGAAGCTGCCCGCGATCTTCGTCGAGTCGAGCGTGAACTCGAAAAACATTCAGGCGGTGATTGAGGGTTGCCGATCACGCGGCGTCACGGTGAAAATTGGCGGTGAGCTCTACTCCGACGCGATGGGAGCTGCGGGAACCTATGAGGGCACGTATCTCGGTATGCTCGACGCCAACGCGACGCGCATCGCCCGCGCGCTGGGTGGCAATCCGCCGGAACGAGGCTTCAAAGGACAACTCGCCGACTAATCCAGAAGAGAAGAGATTTCGCGGCAAAAACTGTACTGAATGCATTTCATGAACAACGCCTCACCGCCGCTCAATGTGCATGACCTGACGGTTGCTTATCAGCGTCAACCGGTGTTGTGGAACGTGGACTATGCTGCACCCGCGGCGCGGCTGGTGGCGATTGTCGGCCCGAATGGTGCAGGCAAGAGCACGCTCATCAAAGCGCTGCTGGAACTCATTCCGCGTGCCACCGGAGAGGTGCAGTTTTTTGGACAAAGCTACGCCGAGTCACGGCAGCGCGTGGCTTATGTGCCCCAGCGGACCACCGTTGACTGGGACTTCCCCGTCACGGCGCATGATGTCGTGACGATGGGACTTTACGGCCGTCTCGGATGGTTCCGTCCGGTCACGCGGGCTGCTCGTCTCGAAGCCCTCGAAGCGTTGGAGCGTGTCGGTCTCGCCGACTTCGCCCGGCGGCAGATCAGCCAGTTGTCCGGCGGGCAACAGCAGCGAGTCTTCCTCGCCCGCGCACTCGTGCAACGGGCCGATCTGTACCTTATGGACGAACCGTTCGCCGGTGTCGACGCCGCGACCGAACGGACGATCATCGGACTCTTGCAGGCGCTCCGCAGCGAAGGCAAAACGGCACTCGTCGTCCACCATGACCTGCAGACGGTGCAGGAATACTTCGATGATGTCCTGCTCCTCAACATGCGGGTGATCGCCGCCGGTCCGGTTGCGACCGTATTCAACGCCGAGAATCTGAAACGGACCTACGGCGGGAAGCTTGCGCTGCTCGATCAGGTCGGCCATCAGATGGTCCTCGCGGGACGGACGCAATGAGTCCGTTCGAATCGTTGAGTCTGCTCGCCGTGACCGAATGGGCGAGGGTGTTTCTGCTCCGCGATTACAACACGCGCATCGTGCTGTGCGGGACCGTTCTGCTCGGGATTGCCGGCGGCGTGATCGGGGCGCTGATGCTGCTCCGGAAACGGGCGCTCGTTGCGGATGTCGCCAGTCATGCTGCGCTGCCGGGCATCGGTGCGGCGTATCTGCTGATGGAATCGTACCGCCCTGATTCCGGCCGATGGGTGCCGGGGCTCCTGCTGGGGGCAACGATCAGTGCGGCGTTGGGGCTGCTCTTCGCGCAAGGCATGGGACGCATCCGTCGGATCAAGGAAGACGCGGCGCTCGCCATCACCCTCAGTCTGTTTTTCGGCGTCGGCATTGCCCTGCTGACGTGGATTCAAGCCTTGCCCACCGGACACGCGGCCGGGTTGAGCGAATTCCTGTTCGGCAAAGCCGCGGCATTATTGGCGCGGGATATCACCAGCATCGCAGTGGCCGGCGGCATTGCTGTCGGAGTCGTCGTACTGCTGCGAAAAGAGTTCTGTCTGCTCTGCTTTGACTCTGAATACGCGCTCGCGTCCGGCTGGCCGGTCCACGGGCTCGATGTGCTGCTGACCGCGCTCGTCATCATGATGACGGTCGTCGGCATGCAAAGCGTGGGACTGCTTCTGATCGTCGCACTGATGGTGTTGCCGCCGACCGCGGCGCGATTCTGGACCGATCGCTTCGAGCCGTTGCTGTGGCTCTCGGGGACCATCGGCGGTGCGTCGGCCGCCGGTGGTGTGATTCTCAGTGCGCTTGTGCCCAAGTTCGCGGCGGGTGCGGTCATCGTGCTCAGCGGCTCGTTGCTGTTCGCGCTGAGTTTCCTGTTCGGCACGCGCCGCGGCGTGTGGTGGCGCTACCGTGGCACGGCGGCCACACAACGACAGATCGCCCTCGATGACCTGCTCCGCGCGTGTTACGAAATCCTCGAACCATATCTACATTCGCCCGACGCGCTCACGGAACATCCCATCGCACAAAGTGAATTGCTGCAGAAAGGACGTTGGTCTCTCGCCCGGCTGCAGCCATTGCTGCGTCTCGCGGAGCGCAGTGATCTGTTGCGACGCGATTTCCAAGACCGCTGGCGGCTGACGGCAACCGGTCGCCGCGCCGCAATTCAGGCCGCCCGCAATCACCGGCTGTGGGAACTCTACCTAATTCACTACGCCGACATTCCCCTCGTCGGTGCGGACCGCTCGGCGGATGCGTTCGAGCATTCGCTGCGGCCGGAGATTCTCGAACAACTCGAAACGATGCTCGAAACGCAATCCCCGCGATTGACTGTGCCGAGCAATCCTCACGCGCCACATGATCCGAAGTTGAGTGCGACAGCCACGGAGGTCCGCCCATGAACGGCCCGTGGTCGGACTGGGGTTTGATTGATACCTGGATCGTCATCACAGCGGCGCTCGCGGCAATGGCCTGTGCCCTGCCCGGAACGTTTCTGCTGTTGCGGCGCGAAAGCCTGATGGGCGATGCCCTCAGCCATGCGACGCTGCCGGGAATCGTGCTGGCCTTTCTCGCGCTGCACGCGCTGGAAGATGCGGGCTGGCTGTCCGCAAGCGGGTTCGCGGCGTGGCGACATCCCGCGTTGTTTGTCGGGGCCGCCATCACCGGCGTGTTATGCGGCGTGCTGACCGAAAAATTGCAACGCTGGGGCCGCATGGAACCAAGTGCCGCGCTGGGCGTCGTTTACACTTCGTTCTTCGCGCTGGGACTTCTCCTGGTCCGCACGTCGGCCGATCAGGCGCACATTGACCCCGGTTGCGTGCTGTATGGCAACCTGGAAATGGTGATCACCGACACGATCGGCCGCACCGGGATTCCGCGGGCGGTCGCCGTGAATGCTGCGATGCTGGCGATCAACGCCGTCCTGCTGATCGTCTTCTACAAAGAACTCCAGCTGTGCACGTTCGATCGTGATCTCGCCCGGTCGCTGGGCATTCCCGCGGATCGCATTCATCTCGCGCTGATCGCCATCACGGGCGCCACCGTCGTGGCGGCGTTCGACAGCGTCGGCAGCATTCTGGTCATCGCCATGCTGGTCGCGCCGCCCGCCACGGCAATCCTTTTAAGCGATCGCCTGCAGAGCGTGTTGATCGGCGCGGTCGTGGTCGCCGCCGTCACGGCTCTCGGCGGACATCTCGCCGCGCTGGCAGTTCCGGCGGTGATCGAAGGTGTCTTCCGCACGACGACAACATCCTCTGTCAGCACCGCCGGCATGATGGCCGTGGTGTCCGGAACGCTATTTCTCGCAGCGTGGTGTTTTTCCCCCCGGCACGGACTGCTGCGGCAGTGGTACGATCGCGCCCATCTGCGGCAACGCATTCTGTCGGAAGACGTGCTCGGCGTGCTGTACCGTCTGGAAGAGTTACGACCGGATGTCACACCGGGAGCCGATCGCGCGAGTCTGGCGGCGACGTTGTCCGTCGCGCCGTGGCGCTTGTGGCGCGCGTTGTCACGCCTCACTAAACGCGGATGGATTGAACCGGGCGGTCAGGGCGTCATGCTCACCGATGTGGGACGCACGATCGCACGGGGACTCGTGCGTTCACACCGCTTGTGGGAATCGTACCTCGCGAAGCACTTCATCGTGCCGGATCAGCGACTGCATCAACTCGCCGAGGCCGCGGAACACTTCGTCGGCCCGCAAGTTCAGCAGGCCCTCGCGGAAGAACTCGAACAACCGCTGCATGACCCACACGGCTCGAAGATTCCGCCGGCCGATCACAACACGCGGTGACTCCTCACGCGGCGCAAAACCGCAAAGCGCTCCCCGCCACGTGTCTTCCACCACTGACCACTGACCACTAACAACTAACTACGAACCAAAACGAGACGGAGCGGGCCGATAAGCCGGGTTTTGTCGAGGGTGATCATTTCTCTAGGACGGCGATTGCTCGCCGCCTCCAGCGACACACCCGGGAGTCGAACGGAACGGGCCGCTCCGCGGCGGCGATGGTTGCCCAACGCCGCACTCCCCCCTGCTTGGTCTTGCTCCCGGTGGGGTTTACCCTGCCAGCGAGGTCACCCCCGCCGCGGTGCGCTCTTACCGCACCTTTTCACCCTTACCGGCCGATGGGTATTCGAGGCGAACCCCGAACGGCATCAACCGGCGGTTTGTTTTCTGTGGCACTGTCCCGGTTCTCACGAACGGTGGGCGTTACCCACCACCGCGCCCCAAGGAGCCCGGACTTTCCTCTCCGCGGCGATTTTCACCGCCCCGCAGCGATCACCTGGCCCACTCCGTCTCAGGTGTTACTGTAATGCAATGGCGACACAGACGATACTCGCAATTGCAGGAATGCAATCAGGAGCAATTGCAACGGTTGCTTGCGTTCGCAAAACCGAGAGCTGTATATCAGCGACAACCTTTCACGTCTGCTTTTACACATCAAGATCGGGAATGAATCTGATGAGTCAATCGGGCTTACAAAGAATCGAACCTACGATTCTTCAATTGGCGGCTGTTTCGCCAAGTTCATACTTTATTCTGTCGTTGGTCGGCATCGTCACGGCTGCAGGTTGTTCTGGTTCGGCGCGTGATGAGGAAGCCCTTGAGTTCCCTCGCCCCAAAGCGGCCGTGGTAACACCGGATCCGCGATCACGCGTCGTCGTGACGATTCCGAATACCGGCTTTGACAGCGACGGAGCGATGTGCGTTGCTGCCAGCCCGGACGGCAAGACGTTTGCCAGCGGTCATTGGCATGCAAGCGTGTTTTTCTGGGATGCCGCCACCGCGAAGCAAATCCGTGTGTGTCGCGGGCATACCAAGCCGATTAATGAAATTTGCTTTTCGCCGGATGCCACGCTGCTCGCGTCTGCGAGCGACGACAACACAATCATTCTCTGGGATTGCGCGACGGGCGTTGGTGAAACGATTGAAACGGGGCATACCCATACGGTCAACACCGTGGTGTTCAGCCCCGACGGAAAGTTCATGGCGTCCGGCGCAGGAGATCGGCACATTAAGATTTGGGATGTGTCGAAGCGAAGCGAGGTCGCATCATGGAAAGCCCATACTCTTCCGGTGGAGTCATTGGCGTACCACCCGTCCGAGGAAATTCTGCTCTCGGGGAGCTTCGACGGTGACATCAAACTGTGGCACCCGACTTCCGGACAGGAACTTGCAACCGTCGCTACCCTCGAAAAGGGGGTGGAGTCGGTTGCGTTCAGTCCAGACGGTCAACTGATTGCTTCCGGGAATCGCGACAAGACGGTTCGACTCTGGGATGCAAAGACACTAAAAGAACTCGCATCGTTTGAAGGCGAAGCCGTTGTTCGTTCCATCGACTTCAGTCCGGACGGCGAGATGCTGGCCGGCGCTTGCCTGGACGGCGTTCTTAGAACATTTGATGTGCAGAATCTGAAAGAAACGTCACCCCTGATAGCTCATACCCGCTCAGCTCAGTCGCTCGCATTCTTCCCCAAAGAAGAGAGGAAGC
Organism: Planctomycetaceae bacterium; assembly: GCA_035686985.1. Taxonomy (GTDB): domain Bacteria; phylum Planctomycetota; class Planctomycetia; order Planctomycetales; family Planctomycetaceae; genus DSVQ01. The sequence continues at coordinate 19,426 of DASRYX010000356.1, forward strand.
TGGTTTCATCCAGCACCGATGGCACGATTAGACGATGGGACCTCGAATAACAGCTTGGCAGTGTAGCCTCGGTGGCGTACCGGGACGGCGATAGCCGCCAAAGGTAATGATTCCGCCACCGCTGGAAGAAGACTCCTTGTCGCAGCGCGACCCCGGTAGACTGAGCACAGTCAACGGGGCCACCCACGGATCGGCCTCCTTCAAATGCGCCGCCTCTCTTTCGATCCACACGAATTCGCTTCGTCCAGCTCGGAAGAATCGCTCGACATCGCGATTTCAACTGTCTGCCAACACCAATCGTTGGGCAAATTCCTGACGGCGTGTGGGGCCTCGTCAGACGCAGGAACACATCCGCCAAGAGGGTGGAGACAGTGGCCGTGGATCACGATGACACTCCGTGAGCGAACGGGGCTGGCACTGCCCGCTATCGATGATTGTGAAGTTCTCGTCTTGGCCGATGATTGGGATGACGTCGAAGTCGCCATTGCAGCGGAGTCAACACTCGTCTGGTACCACTGGTGGACGACAGCGTAATCAAAGAATTCTGTAGGTGCGTCGCCATATTCCCTGCTTGACCTCCATCCGGTGCGTTGCAACGCACCCTGCGAACGATGAGCCCCCGCGGGTCTTCTTGCCGCGCCGGTTGACAACCCGAAATTCGGTGCGGCAGAATCGCCTCAGTTTCGATCGCACCAGCCTCCGCTGAGTACATCAGCGGCCACGATAGGACGAGACGATGCTGATCTCCGAATTGATGATCCCGGATTTTACCGCTGAGATGGCGATGACGCGGAAGCTGCTCGAGCGCGTGCCGGATGACAAGCTGGGATGGAAACCCGCCGAAGGGGGACTGCACAGCATCGGCTGGAATGCGAGCCATCTGACGGACATTGCCGGTTGGGTGCACGGCATCATCCATGCCCCGGAGCTGGACCTTACGGGCGGCGGAGCGGACTTCACGCCGGAAGGGACCAAGGTCGCCGTGCTGCTTAAGAAGTTCGACGAGAACGTGCAGCAGTCGCTCGCGGCATTCAAGGGGGTGCCGGACGCCGTGATGAGTGAACCGTGGTCGCTGAAAATGGGCGACCAGACGCTCTTCACCATGAAGAAAGGGGACTGCCTGCGGAAGTGGGTGTTCGGCCACGTCGCTCACCATCGCGGCATTCTGTCCGCGTACCTGCGTATGGTTGGCGTACCGTTTTCGTCGATCTACGAAGAATAATCCGTTGCGTTGCAACGCACCCTACGAAACAAAAGAACGGCCTTCACACAATTGTGGAGGCCGTTCTTCTTATTCACGTCGAGAGAAGAAGTTAATTCGGCGCGGTGAGCTTCCGGAGGTTCAGCTTCGTCTTGTTGACCTGCACGTCGAAGACCAGCACCGATTGCACGCCCTCTTCGAATGACCAGCCGCTGTCGACGACGAGATCGACCGATACCACCGCGGCGTCGCCGGCTAGTTCGATGGCGTTTTCGTAGGTGTCGTAGAACGTGCCGCCAATCTGGCTGGTGTCGACGCGAAGATCGGTCTTCGTCAGCAAGTTGCCGGTGAAGATTAAACCGGTCCCTTGCGTGAAGTTCGGGGCGTCGCCGACGTAGACGAAGACACTGTTGTCGGCTTCGCCGTCGCCGTCTTCATCGAGGCCGATGGAGAACCGCGGTGAACCGCCGCCGATGCCGCCTTCCGTCACCCACAGGATGGTGCTGAGGGAGGTGAGATCGTCGAGCGTAAAGGTCTGGTTGCCTTTCACTTTCGGCTCAAAGCTGATGCCCGCGAACGGTTCATCGGCCGCGGCATCCGACGTCAGCTGCACACCCAGCGGGATACGCCAGAACGTCCACAGCGAAGCATCCCCAAACAGGGAGAATTGTCCGGATCCCGATCCAGATCCGGATTCAGACGACGGTGCGGCAGACGCGGCCTCAGGTACGAGGCAGCAGAGCATGGCGGTCAGAGCGAGTCCTCGACACAGGTTGGTCATCATCGATCCCTTCAGAAATCCGTTTTTGGGACGGCGTGGCCCATCGCGCGTCTGGTCATCGGGGCAAACCCATTCGCCCCTCTCAACGGCCCGGGGTTGCAGATCACATACCCGCGCGGAAAAGTCTTCGAGATTGTCAGAATTCACCGCAGATTGCGGAGAACCCTTTGCGATGAGCGGTGTTGGTCTGCGGCTGCATGATCTCTGACCACGCAGGATGTTCGCGCAGGGCGCAGCGTCGTCGAGTGCTGCGAGGACGCCACAACAATTTAGGCAACCTGGTGAAGCAGAGCCAACGCACCCTTTTTGTGTCCGCTTGCGCTTCTGGCGGCCGTCTTTCTGCAGCGGATGACAACCGGCGGAGATTGCCGATTTGGGGTTGAGCGGAAATCTCTTTCCCGCTACATCACCCGGCT
>DASRYX010000357.1:0-6973 GCA_035686985.1 Planctomycetaceae bacterium
CCCGGGATGATAGTGGCCGTCGTGAAAGAGATACGGAGTCTCTTCCGGCTTGCGGCAGATCAGTTCCAGATCCTGCTTATCCCGCGTGACAAACAAGCTCGACACATACGGCGTAAAGCCGGTTTTGTGGAAGTCGATGCCGATCGAATCGGCGAGCGCGAGATGTTGAATTCGGCGTTTCGTCCCGGCGAGTGCCCGCACCGTACGATGCCGGAACTGCAGTGGATTGTGGTTGAAATCGTAGTCGTTGAAGACGCTCCATGCCCAGCCGATGACCGCATCGGCGTGAATGTGCGGGCGGTAATCGAGCCGGAATTCGTCGACGAGACTGTCACGAATGGCATGCAGTGCGTGAAGATCATCGAGGCCGAAGTGATCCGTCGTTCCCATGGTGGCGACGATGCACGCAATGCGGCGGCCTTCTTTCAGAACTTCACGGGCCATGGTTTCCAGCAGGCACGGACGGATCTCATTGTCCGGACCACACGGGATCTGGATCACATTGTTCTGACCGAGTCCGAGCCAATTGGCGACAGCAAGACACGCATAGTGGGCTCGTTCGGAACAAAGAATCACCGCGGGGGCGGTGATGCCGGTCTGACGCGCGCCGGGGCACGCCTTTTCGAGGCCGAGTTTCGCGCCGTAGAGCAACGTGCCGGTGCCGCCGAAGGTGAACAGCCCCGCGGCTTGTTCGGGATCATACCCGAGCAGCGCAGCCGTCATCGCCGAAACTTCCACCTCAGCGACCGCCACCTGCCGGGACGATTCTTCACTCACGAGATTCGGGTTGTAGATCGACGGCAGCAATTGGCCGATGACGCTGGGAATCGTGGGGAACGGGACGACGTTGATCTGCGCTTTGGGATGTCCCCAGATGAACATCCCGGAAAGATGCTGCACGAGCAGCGCGGTGACGTCTTCCAGCGTGCGCGGGGCCTCATCGACGCGCGATTGTCGGGCGGCGTCGTAATTCAGTTCGACCGGACCACCGAGCAGCGGTGTTTCCGATTTCATTGCATCCAGCTGATCCAGCGCCCGGAGGAACGAGAAGACGAAGTACGCGTCATGCACGCGGTCCGACACCGGCTGCGGAAACGCCTGCCGCAACTGCGACACAATCTGCTGGTACGGAACCGTCATGCGGGATCTCGATCGGAGGGAATTCCGTTTAGCCGCGACGCGGAGCGGAGCGGAGCGCTCATCACCCACGCTCCGCTCCGCGTCGCGGCTAAACGAGTATCGTGCGATTAGAGTTTCGGCAAGACCGGCGGTGGTTTCGGCGCGGCGGGTTTCGGTGGCGGAGCGGGCGGCGCTTGATTCGCAAACTTCGGTTGCAGTTTGGGCTTCGGCTGGGCGGCACTCTTCGCACCGGGTTTCGGTGGTGGAGGCGGGGGAATGAATCGCTTCTCCACGCGGATGCCGAAGCCGTCCCGCAACTCGCGACTGGCGAGCAACGCCCACGGCGTGCCCGGGGCGTCGTCAATGACCCGTTCAAGATGTTCCCGCGCGATCTTCGCCGGCTTCTTCAGGTTGACTGCATAGTTCACTTCGCGGTCCGGACGGAAGACGAGCTGGTTCACCTTGCTGTTGATGTCCGCTTCGGTGAAGTTTTGAGCTGCGCAAGGGCCGTGTTGTATTCCAACGCCCGGACTTTCTGCGCGAGCAACCGGCCGTAGTTCAGACTGAACGCGAGCCGCCAGCGCAGCGAGGTCTCCGAGTCATACCCCTTCTCGGCGTTCGGCGGCATCTGCGCGAGAATGCTGTCGATCGCGAGACTGCTGATCGCCGCCGACTTCTGCGCTTCATCGAACACCCGGCGAAAGTTGTTCGGCTGCAGGCGGAACGACATCTGGGGTGTGCCATTGGCTTTCAACGATGTCGTCTGGCTGTACTGCGCCATGGCAAAGACTGCGGCCCGCACCGGGTGCTTCGCCATGTCATTGAGAAACTCCTGCGGTGAGCCATAGCGGTAATCGGGCTCGTATGCCTTCATCAGATGCGGGTCGTAAGTGCCGACGGTTTGCAGGCCCGCCATCGTGGTCATCTGCGTGGTGAAGTACACGCCGCCGGTTTCTTTCACGAGGCGTGACAGCGCATAGGGTCCGAATCCCGATGACATGTTTTCGTATTGCGGGCCGTCATACCAGAACGGAATGTCGACGTTCTCGACGACCACGCTTTCCGGGCCGAGATCCACGGGCAGGTAATACGTCTTCTTATCTTCCGGCGCAACATACGGGACATACCCCGCGCGTTTGCCGAAGGGAGACGCGGGGCCGAGCACATACGCCACGGCTCCATACCGCCGGCACTTGGCAATCGCAAGATCGAGCGGGGTGCCATGATCATCACCGGCTTCGTCGGTCACCGTGACGATGAGAATCCGGCGGCCCTGATCGATGCGGTACTTGTGCCAGCGGTCGATGATCTGCGTCACCGCGCCGAACACGTTTTCGGCCCCGGACGGATCATTCGGCGCGTTAAGAATCGCGTCCTGAATCTGCTGGAAGTCATCTGTCGGCTCGCGCATCAGGAAATTCGTCTGCTGTCCGAACGACACGACGCCGGTGAGAATCGGGCGATCCTGCTTCGCGAACTGTTCCTGCTTTTCGAGGGCGTTGAGTTCGCCATAGATGCGGCGGAGACGCTTCGCGACGGCTTCGCGCTGTTTGTTGAGACTGCCCGACGCATCGATGAGCCACACGAGCAGCACGCGCTTTTCCTGCAGGTGCTTGCTGACTTCCCACGTCACGCGATCGAGCGCACCGTCGAGCTGGATCATTCCCTCGCCGGTGGTTCCCTGCACCACGACCTTGTCGCTGACCCGCAGGCCTTCGGGGATGTCGAACATCGGCCGTGACGGCGCGGTCCCCACATAGTCGCGCAGTGTGATCGGGGCGGCTTCCTGTTTGGCGACGTCCGACAGCACGCGGCCGATGCTCGCCGCATTGGTGGTCGTGTTCTGCGACCGCTCTTCCTCGCCCGGGTTGGCGAGTTCGTACTTCACCTCGTCCGGTTCCTTCACCGGCGCGACGACGTTGTCGAAGACCGTTTCGACCGCTAACGGTGTCTGATACCGCCGGGACTCGAACGCCATTCCGCCCAAGGTGCCGAGCAACCAGACGTGCAGCAGCGCGCTCAATCCCAATCCGATCCAGCGCGTGGAAGCGGGCCGGGCCGCGACGGGCGCTTCAGCGCGCGGCGATTGCTCTTCTTCAGAGAGCAGGTCGTCGTCATTGAGATCCGCGGTGAGCGCCATGCCGATCTCCGTCAACTTTCCGGTCGATTGCGCCGAACGCCTTTAGGGTATCGTCCCTGTTCACCCGGAGAAATAGGGGAGTGCGGAAAAACCCGCCGTTTACTCTCCGGACCGTGGCGTCACGATCCGCATCGTTTTCATCCACGCTGCGCACGGCTGTGGCCAGTCTGTGACGGGTTGGCCATCGACGTGCCGCAGGCCGTAGCCGTGGCCGCCGGTGGCATACACGTGGACTTCCGCGGGGACGTTGACCTTCTTGAGTTCCGCGGCGAACAGCAGTGTGTTGAGTGCGGAGACGTTGTCGTCAAAGGCATGCACGAAGAACATTGGCGGGGCGTCCTTCGTGATCTTCACTTCGTCCTTGAGCCGCGACTGGCCTTTTTCGTCCAGACCGCCGGGGTAGATCAGCATGGCGAAGTCCGGCCGCGACGAAGTTTTGTCGACCTCGTCCACGGGTTCGTATTGCCGCTCCTTCAGGATGGAGACCATCCCCGCGACCTGGCCGCCGGCGGAGAATCCCAGCATGCCGAGGCGCTGCGGATCGAGTCTCCACTCCGCGGCTTTGCTGCGCACGAGGCTCATGGCCCGCTGACCATCCTGCACCGCGGCCCGGGAACGCTGTTCGGCATCGCGAAACGGCACGCGGTATTTCAGCACGATTCCCGTGACGCCGATGTCATTCAACCACTCGGCGACCTCGGTGCCTTCGAGATCATAAGCGAGAATGTGATGCCCGCCACCCGGGCAGATTACGACGGCCGCGCCGGTGTCTTTCTCCGGTGACGGCCGATACACCGCAATCTGCGGCGTGGAGACATTGCCCAGCTTGATGATCCGCTGCCCGGCAATGAGCTTGTCTTCGGGCTTCGTCTGATCGCTCTCCGGAGGCAGGTCTTTCGTCTCACCCGGCGGCTTGCCCGGCCAGAGATTGAGCACGAGCGGTTCCGCGGCGATCGCTTCGGAACAAGCCAGAACGATCAGCAACCATCCGAAGAGTTGTTTCATCGAAGTGCCTTTGCTGTGGGTGGCTGGGTCGGAGTCCACGACGACCCAGAAATCAGCGCGCGTCGACCGTCCTCTGGTGCGGCGAGGACTTCGCCCCAGCCACCCCCGTCATTATTCACCCAGCTGCTGGATCACGTCCTCCGTGCTCGCGAGCTGTTTTCGCAGCGTGACGAGCGTGTCGCGGATTTCCTGCACGACTTCCGCCGGAGCACGTTCCACGAAGCTGGTGTTGGTCAGCTTCTTTTCGTGACCGGCGATGAAACCGCGGATTTTCTCCGCTTCCTTTTGCTGCCGGGCGAGCTCCGCGGTCCGATCGATGAGCCCCTCCAGCGGCACATAGCCGTCGGCTTCGCCGAGCGAAAAACTCGCTGACGCCGGCGGCCTGGTGACGTTCGGTCCGCATTCCACCAGACGATTTTTCGCCAGTGTGCCGAACTGTTCCGCCACGACATCGAGGTCTGCGGCGACATCCGGCTGACAACGGATGTAGACATCGAGAATCGCTGCGGGACTGATGTTGTACACGCCGCGCAGATTTCGCACTGCCCCAATCAGATCCTGCAAGCGTTGGAACCGCGTTTCCAGTGCTGCGTCACGGAAGCGTTCGAGTCCGGTCGGCCACGGGGCGATGATGCAGGCGGGAGAAGCTGGCTGAGGGCTGAGGGCTGAGGGCTGAGGGACAGAGGAAGACAAACGGTTTTCGTCCGGTCCCAGCGTCTCTTCGATCAGGCTGTCCACCGTCCCCTGCCCACTGGCCGCGGGCCGTTCCGGTGCGATCTCGTTCAGGCGTTGCCACAGTTCTTCCGTGATGAACGGTGTGAATGGGTGCAGCAACCGCAGGATCGTATCGACCACGGTCACCAGCACACGCTGACATTTTTCGCGGGGAGACCCAGGGTTAAGAAACCCTGGGCTTCCGCTTTCCTCTTCTGCGACGCGCAGGCGCGGTTTGATCATCTCGAGATACCAGTCGCAGAACTCGTTCCACACGAATTCGCGCAGGGCGCGGGTCGCCTGATCAAACTGGTACTTGTCGAGCAGTCGCGTCACTTCATCGGTCACGGTCGCCATGCGGCTGAGAATCCAGCGGTCTTCCAGCGCGAGACCGGCGTCGGTGACCGGTCCCGGCGTGTAACCTTCCAGATTGATCAGCGCGAACCGGCATGCATTCCACAGTTTGTTGCAGAAGTTGCGGCCGTACTCGAAGCGCTCGCTCACCATCGACGCCACGGGTTCGCCCGGATCGGGGTCGTAGTTCGGGCTGGTGTACTGCGAATCCTTCTTGCACTTCGGGCACTTCACCCGCGGCTTCTTGCCGTCCTTCGGCTTCGCCTTCTGATGCTCCGCGGTCTGCGGGATCAGCGCGTCGCAATGCGGGCACGCATAGCTGATCGGCAGCCGCACGTCCTGCGTCTCCCCGGCGAGGGACGCAATCGTGAACCGCAAGCCGTCGGCTCCGTATCGCGAAATGAGATCGAGCGGATCGACGCCGTTCCCCTTCGACTTCGACATCCCCTGTCCGAAGCCGTCGAGAATCTTTGGGTGGACGTGCACGTGCTTGAACGGCACGTCGCCCATGTTGTAAAGACCGGTGAGCACCATCCGCGCCACCCACAGCGTGATGATGTCGCGCGAGGTGACAAGCACCGATCCCGGATAGAAGTAACGCAGGACGGTGTTCGTCGATGGCCCCTCCGTCGCAGCCCGGAGCGCAAGCGACGGCTGTGTTTCGTGCGGTCGACTCCCGTCGCTTGCGCTCCGGGCTGGGACAGATTCCACCATCGGCGGATCATGCTCTAAATCCGGCCACCCCAACGTCGCATGCGGCCACAACGCGGACGAAAACCACGTATCGAGAACGTCTTCGTCGCGTTGATATCCACTCTGTTCAAAATGGCTTTCAAGTTCTGGCTGTCCTTCATCAATGCAGACGAGTGCGATCTTCTCTTTCGGATGGGATCCATCGACCCAGCGCTCAATCCACGATTCGTGTGTGGAATTCGCCTGGTTTCGAGCCTGCACTGCGGTATTCAAAAGCGGTTGGACCGCTTCTCCGCCAAACTCATCGGGGAGAGACGAAAGATCAATCACCTTGCTCCACACCGGAATACGATGCCCCCACCACAATTGTCGGCTGATGCACCAATCCCGTTTTTCTTCCAGCCAGTCGAGATAGCTGTTGGCGTATCGCTCCGGGAAGAATTCCACGTCGCGGTTTTTCACGGCGTCCACCGCCCGCGTCGCCAGTTCGTCCATCTTCACGAACCACTGGTCGGACAGGTACGGCTCGATCGCGGTCTTGCTGCGGTCGCTGAATTTCAACGGAATCTGGCGGTCTTCCACTTTTTCAAAGCATTTCGCATCTTCCATCGCCGTCACCACCGCGTCGCGCACGGCGAGCCGATCCAGCCCCGCATACGTCCCGGCGTTCTCGTTGAACGTGCCATCGGGATTGAGCAGGTTGATGGGGTCACCCATCTTGTCCTTGTTGCGGGTCCAGCAGGCATAGTCGTTCGGATCATGCGCCGGCGTGACCTTCACGCAACCGGTGCCGAGTTCTTTGTCGGCGAGGAGCGCATCGGCAATGATCGGGATCAACCGGCCATTGAGCGGAATCTGCACCTTCTGCCCGATGAGATCGAGATAGCGTTCATCGGTCGGATGCACACACACCGCGGTGTCGCCGAGCATGGTCTCCGGTCGCGTGGT
>DASRYX010000358.1:0-5206 GCA_035686985.1 Planctomycetaceae bacterium
GCCGTGCCCCAGGTTAAGCCGGCGCCGAAGCCGCTCATGAGGACGGTGTCGCCGCGGTGGATGAGGCCGCGCTGGTAGGCTTCGTCGAGGGCGATTGGAATCGAACCGCCCGACGTGTTGCCGTACTGCTGGAGATTGTTAAACACCCGGCTGCTGGAGATGCCGAGCTGTTCCATCGCGTAATTGATGATGCGGATGTTGGCCTGATGCAGGACGTACAACGAGACGTCGTTCGCGCCCAGGCCGCTCTTTCGCAGCACCAGTTCAATGGTTTCGGTGACGGCCCGCACGGCCCACTTGAAGACGTTGCGGCCGTCCATCTGCAGGTATTGATCGCCAGCGTCGAGCGTGGCGTGCGTGAGGGGCGACTTGCTGCCGCCGCTCTTGCGATCGAGCATCGCGCCGCCGGAACCGTCGGAACCCATCTGATAACAAACGAGACCCTGATGCGGGTCTCCCTTGGTCATGATCACCGCCCCGGCACCGTCGCCAAAGAGGGGCGCGACCTTCTGATCGGCGGGGTTGACGATGCGGCTGTTGCAATCGCCCCCCAAAACGAGGGCCATCTTGCTATTGCCCGTGGCGACATACTGAGCCGCGGTGGACATGGCATACACGAACCCGGAACACGCGGCGTGGACATCAAATGCCGGGGCGTCGATGCCGAGCGCATCCTGCACGAGATTCGCGGTGGTCGGGCATTGATAATCGGGCGTGAAGGTGCCCACGACGACCAGATCAATCTGCCGCGGGTCGATGTTACCGGCCCGGAGCGCCCGTTTGGCGGCTTCGATGCAGAGATCGCTGGTGGCTTGTTCGGGGGCCGCGTAGCGCCGGGCGAGAATCCCGGTACGTTGTTCAATCCACGTCGAATCGCAGCCGAAACGGCTTTGCAGATCCGCGTTGGTGATGATGGTTTCAGGAACGTAAGAACCCGTGGCGACAACCTGCACGCCGAGGAGGGAGCGCGTGCGTTGCGACCAGGATTTATGCGGCGCGGCATCGGCCGAGACATCGACGGGGGTCGAACGTCCCGATGCCGATCGCGGCGGGTCTGCGAGCACTGACTCCATCGGCGTTACCCTGGGGGTAGGGCTATCGTACACGGCGACTGCGTCCTTGCGCCGAGAGTTCCGTTCGTTGCCGGTTCATGATGCGATCCACGGAGATCGTGTCCTGTCACCGACTTGAATCGCGAGCCTGTCCATTGACTTCCAAAGCATCAACTCTCTGGAAGTATATCGACGGGCTCCAAACTGCTCCAGCCAACCGCTTACCAGAACTTGAGTTTCGGAAATTCGAATGCGGTTCTGACGGCTGGCGAAAGTCTGCACCCTCGGGATGCTGCGGCATTATGGCAAAAGCGGAGTTTCCGGCAAGGCGAATTCCGGGCGGCGCTGCATTCAGACTGTCCGCACCCCATAATCGGGCGATGCAACCGCACCGAATCCATCTTAAGGGACCGTGGGATGTCACCGGGCCATGGCCTGATTCCGGCGAAGCACTGCGGACGGTCTCAATGCCGCAATCCTGGCAGGATCTCTTTGGTCCTATAGGGAATACCGCGACGTTCTGCCGGTGGTTTCACTGTCCGACGAATCTGGTGTCCGAGGATCAGATTGCGATCGTGCTGACCGGCGTGACCGGCAACGGGCGGGTCTGGCTGAATGATGAGGTGTTAGGCGAGTACGCCGCGATGGCGGAAGAGATCCGTTTCCCTATGAGACTGGAGCAGTTGCAACCACGGAACCGGCTGAGGATCGAGCTGTCGTGGGACGGAGGCGATGGCCCCGGCGGTTTGTACGCCCCGGTCGCGATCGAGATTCTGTCAGAAATGACGTGACGTCACGCGGCTTTGAGTGTCCGGGTGGAGGTCGCGAGGTAGGCAATGGTCCCGGATTGCTCGACGGCGACCATCGAACTGCGGCGGACTTGAATGCGGAGTCCGTACGCGAGCGCCGCTTCCGCCTTGATCTGCCAGTCTTCACCGTCGACGCACTCGAACTCGACTTCCGGCAAGGAGGATAACGGCGGGCAAAACGTGACATGCACGATCGCTTCCCGTTGCCCGGCGGTGAATTCCACACGCACGGTTCCCTCGATCGCCTCGCCCTCGGCCTCCTGCCGGCGGGTCATCCACTGCGTCGTGGTTTCCTCGGCGACTTCGTCGTCACCGGGCGGTTCTTCCTCAAGATGAGTGTCGCAAGTCTCCGAGGTAGGGTCCGCTGTGCGGACCATCTGCTCCACTTCATGGTCCGCGCAGCGGACCCTACGGAAGTCCGCGTCGACCCGATCGGACATCAACGCTTGCCACCAGGATGTTGTTTCCAGAATCGCGACGCCGAGCAGAACCGCTCCGATCACCGCGATACCGATGAGTGCGCCCGCTTGAGCCGGTGTGGCCTGGACGGCGATCACCAGCGAGAACAGCGTCGGTAGTGCCCACGCGATCATCTCCGGCAGCCAGTCACCGGTAGAAGTTCCGCCGCGGGGTTCGTGACGGCGAAAGAGTCGCCACGCGAGGAGCGACGTCGTCACCGCCAGAAAGACCGCGATCGTCAATGGCCCGTTGGGTAGTGGTCCGGCATACGCTCCGGCCAGGCGGCGGGACGCCACCACCGCCGTGAACAGCGCAAGCGTCGTCCACAAACCGAGGGCGGTCGAGCGCGCGAGCGGTGGGTTTTTGTTCATGGTCCAGACTCCGTGAACGGGAGTCATAGCGAATTTCGATGTCCGCGCACAGAAGAAATGAAAACAGCCCAGGGAAGGCCTTCCCTCGGCTTCTGAAAGCGATCAGTACGGCGGTTATTTCTGCTCGGTCTTCTCCATGGTTTTCTTCAGCAGATGAATCACTTCCTGCTGTTGCTTCTGCAGCAGTTCGAGTTGCTTTTCGACTTGCGACAACCGGTCCGCTGTCGGTGCCGATTTCGTCGCGGGCACACTTTGCGGGGCAGCAGTCGTGACCGTCTTGCGGATGTCATACGGGCCGTGTTCCGGGTCCGCAAGATGATAGGTAAAATGGCCGGCGGCGTCGGTCTTCATGCGGATGATGTTGAGATGCGGATGGGGCAGCGGCCGGACAACTGCCTGCGGTCCAACCTGCTGCAAGAGCCCATTCGTCACCACGACGACGGCCTGGCGACCTTCCGGGGGAAGCGTTTCAAGTTCCTTCTCGGTCGCGCCCCACGAACGGCCTTCGCCTAATTTGTATTCCACTCGCGCCAGGTTGTTGCCGGACTTGGTGATCGTGATTGTGGCATTCTGCGGGAACTCCTGCTTCGGCGTCACGACCTGGTGCGGTCCCGGCGGGAGTCCGGAAGGCGGCAACGGTTGGGCGAGGACCGGACCCGCAAAGTGAATGGTCGTCGGTGTGGGTTGCTGGCCGACGAGCGCTTGCAGTTCCTTCAGCAGCTCCGCGACGCGCTCAGGGTGACCGGCACCTGCGGGCGGAGCGACATCCACATTCGTGAACAGCAACTGTTGAGGCTGCGGCTGCGGACGCTCCATCGGCGTGACCGTCACCCGCTGCGATTTACCTTGCCGGATCACCGTCAATTCCAAGGGCGTCTTTTCCGCTTTAGTGACGACGCCGGTGAGATCGCCAAGTTCCTTGAGGTCTTTTTCTTCGTCACCCGCTTTGATGTGGGTCAAGACATCATGCACCTGCAGACCGACTTCTTTGCCGGGGCTGTTCTCGGCGACCATCGTGACGATGAGCGCGCCGCGATCGGCGAGACCCAGCTGGGAGCGGACCGATTCGGACGCTTCTTCGATGCCGATGCCGATCCAGTGCTTGCTCGTCCCTTCCGCGGCGAGGGCAAGTTCGAACCGCGCTGTTGCGAGCGCTAAGTCCTGACGCGCCTGGTCTTCGATCTGCTGGAGTTGTCCCGCGTCTTTCGCAATCAGCGCACTCACCGTTTCGGCGGTACTTTCCTGTGCGGACAGACGTGAAGCCGTTGCCCCACAGATCGCAACTGCGACGATCCACGCGATCGCTGCTTTCCCCGTTCGATGCATCGTGGCGTTCCTTGTTTAAACCTTCGAACTGCGGTGGATCAACCGTCCATGGCTGTCCGAACCGATGACTATTTCAGCGGAAGTCCGCCACGCTGACTGGCGCGACGGTCCATTGCTGCACGGGCATGTAACCTCGCCGACCGTCGGCGAGCTCGATTTCCACCCACTCCTGTCGTTCTTCCAGTTTCTGTCCCTGTCGTCGCAGCAACTCCTGAATTCGCTCAGGAACGCCGGGCGATTGGGCGGACAGCAGCCACGCCTGCGCTTCCGGTGACGAGGCATCCACCACAGGTGTTGAGACCGGTTCGGTGGTTGTGCCGTCGCCGTATTGAAACGCAACCGGCACAGCGTTGATCGGTTGTGCGGGTGTCTCGACCTTGGGCGTGGCGAGAGCATCTACGGCTGGCGCTGTGACCACGGCTGCCGGAGGCGGCGACCACATGCGGCCCGTCATTCCGCCCAGCGTGAACGCGAGCAGCAAGGCCACCGCGGAAGTCACCAGCCGCACTCTGGTGCGCGGTGGCGTCGAGGTCATCACGAGCGGCAACCCGGCGGATACGGTCGGTGCCACTAGCTCGCGGCATGATCGTCGCAAGGCCTGCGCTTCCAGAAACGCCAGTCCCACGCGCCGCCAGCCATTGGGATCAAGTTCCAATTGCTCGAGCAGGCGGCGCTGTTCCTCGGGCGACATTTCGCCGTCGATCAAGCGATCCAGGCTCAGGTCGCTGAAATTTTCATCCCGTTCGGTCAACCGGGTTTCATGATTCATTGTGCAGACTCCACCAACTGCCACGCAGAGAGTTCCGATCGCAACCGGGCGCGGGCTCGGTGCAGCCGGGCCTCCACCGCGGCTTCGGACACGTTCAGACGCGTGGCTAACTCGCGATAACTCCAGTCCTCCGTGTACTTCAACACCAACAACTCACGATCCTTCGGAGTCATTCTTAGCAGCGATTGCCGCACGAGCTGTTGCCGCTCATCGGCGAGCAGCCATGTCAGCGGATCGGTGGGCGGCCCGTCGAATCCGCGACGCTGGTCACACACCCGGCGTTGCAGATTGCGCTGGCGACCGCGCTTGCGGCGATACATCAATGCGGTTCGCACGGGCAGACCGTACAGCCAGCCGGGCTGCTTTTCCGGCAGCACATGCACCGGCGGCCGGCGGATCACGACGACGGCGAGTTCCTGA
>DASRYX010000359.1:0-7808 GCA_035686985.1 Planctomycetaceae bacterium
GCTCGATTTCACTGTGCCGCTGCTGCCGACCGACCGCCCGCGGTATCTGATGGGGGTCGGCAGACCGGTCGATCTGCTCGAAGGTGTCCTGCGGGGGATTGACCTCTTTGATTGCGTGATGCCGACGCGCAACGGCCGCAATGCCACGGCGTTTACCAGTGCGGGGTCCGTGAAGTTGCGGAATCTCAAGCACCGAACAGACACCGGCCCGCTGGATCCGGAATGCCCGTGCCCGGTCTGCACACGGTTCAGTCTGGGATATCTGCGGCATCTGTTCATCGCCGAGGAAATGCTCGGGCCGATTCTCGTTTCTTGGCATAACCTCACGTACTATCAAACGTTGCTGCGGAACCTGCGGGAGGCGATCGTCGCGGGAACGGCGACAGAGTTCCGGGCACGTCAACTTGCCCGCTGGAACGGTTCTGTCTAAACTACCGGCTTCCCCACTGCCCGGCGGAAGTCCGCATGGCGGCAAGGATTCGGATGTTTGCACTTCACGGCGACCGTTTTTACGTCACCATCGAAGTGCCAAACGAACAGGTCTTATCCTGCGTGGGACTTCATCACGCACGTCGAGGATTGAACGCGGATGTCGGGCTGGATTGCACAACTGACGATGCTGGCGCAGGACCCCAAGCCGGCGGAGCCGTCGTTCTGGCTGCTGTCCCCGCCGATGATCGCGATGCTGGTCCTCGCGTTCTTCTTTCTGGTGCTGCCACAGCGGTCGGAAAAGAAGAAGCGGCAAACGTTCCTGGAAAGCCTGAAGCAGAACGACCGCGTGGTCACCATCGGTGGAATTATCGGAACCGTGGCGAATATCTCCCCGGATCGCAAGGAATTCACGCTGAAGGTCGACGACGGCACGCGGATCAAGTTCATTCAAAGCGCGATCGCCAACAAACTGGATGACACGACCCCGGAAGGCACGAAGGCCTCTTGACCCGCAGGCATGACGCCGCAGCCGATGCCGCTGGTGTGCGACCAGCTTTGTCGGATTCAGCACCAATCACGCACAAGCCAATCGGAACGGACGCATGGACGGAATGGGAATGGGTCTGCTGCTCGCGCAGGCGGCAGACAAAGCGACGCAGTCACCAAGCGTGCCTTGGCAGTTCTTTGCGACCGTCGCGCTGGTCTTTATCGCCCCCTTCATTCTGGGACAGGCGCTCGCGACCGCTCTGCGGCTGAAAGACCTCGGCTTCAAGATGGGGATTGTGCTGTTCAGCATTTTCCTGTCGGCGGCGCCGTTCGTCTATCAGGCACTGCAGGGTAAGCCGATTTCCAAGGCCATTCAGCTTGGCATCGACCTCGCCGGGGGGACCAACCTGATCTACGCCGTCGACCACGTCAAAGCCTCGGCGGACCAGAAGCGGGTCGACAAGGCCACGCTCGATAAAATGGTCGGTGCGGTTGCCAAGCGCATCAATCCGTCGGGTGCGGAAGAAGTCACAGTCCGCCGTGTCGGCACCGACCGGATTGAAGTCATCATTCCCGGTGCGGACCGCGAAGTCGTCGAACAGAAGAAGAGGCAGATCGTCAACCTGGGGAGCCTGGAATTCGCGATCCTCGCCAACCAGAAGGATCATGCGAACGAAATCGCCATTGGCCGGGAAATGCGGCCGGATCAGAACAACTATTTCCGCGACGGTCGTCTGGTGCTGAGCTGGCGCGACATCGCGCCCGGTCAGGAAGTCAACCAGCAGCGCGATGACCGCACGGCGGTGCGCGAAGTCGACCGGACGGTCGACGGCAAGACGGTCAAAGCCCGGCAGTTCCTTGTCGTGCACGATCCGCCGAACCAGGCGGTCACGGGGCGTTATCTGACCCACGCGCAGGCCCAGATGGACGAGAGCGGCCAGCTGGCCGTCGGTTTCAACTTCAGCGCCCGCGGGGGACAGCTCTTCTCACAACTCACCGACCGCTATAAGCCGGACAAGACGGAAGGCTTTGACCGGCGGCTCGCTGTGCTGCTGAACGGCGAAATTCAGACCGCACCGGCGATCCGCAGCCGCATCGGCGACCGCGGCCAGATCACCGGCACGTTCACGCGGGAAGAAATCGATCAGCTCATCAGCGTGCTGAACGCTGGGGCGCTGGAAGTCCCGCTGATTGAAACCCCCGTCAGCGAGTTCACCATCAGCCCGCTGCTCGGCGTGGATGTGCAGACCAAAGGCGTCCGCGCGATCATCATCTCGGCGATCGTGGTCTTCGGTTTCATGCTGATTTACTACCGCGGCGCGGGTGTTGTCGCGAGCCTCTGCCTGATTCTCAACCTGATCACCGTTATCGGGGCAATGTGCCTGATTGAAGCCACGTTCACTCTCCCCGGTCTCGCCGGTCTCGTGTTGACGATCGGTATGGCCGTCGACTCGAACGTGCTGATTCATGAACGGATGCGCGAAGAACTTGCCCGCGGCGCCAGTCTCCGCATGGCCATCGAGAACGGCTTCGACAAGGCCCTCTCCGCGATCATCGACGGCAACGTCACCTCGCTGATCACCGCCGTGATTCTCTATATGATCGGCAGCGACCAGATTCGCGGCTTTGCGATTTCGCTGTTCATCGGTTTGATGCTCAGCATGTTCTCAGTGCTCTTCTTCGGTCACATGCTCTTCCAGATCATCGAGCGGAAGCGCTGGGCCAAGACCTTCTACATGATGCAGTTCCTCGGCGAAACGAAGCTCGATTTCCTCCGGACCAAGGGTATTGCCTTTGCATTGTCGGCACTGGTCATTGTGGCTGGTTTCCTGGCGATGTTTGCCCGGGGCGTCGATAACCTCGATATCGACTTCACCGGGGGCACGCTCGTGACATTCGAGTTCGTCGGGCCCCAGCAGACCGACAAGGTCAAGGACAAGCTGGTCGAAACGTTCAAGGCGAAAGAGATCGGCACGACGATCAGCCTTGAACGGCTGGTGCTGGCCAATGAGCAGACCACGACCGAGGGCGGGCATCGTTTCCGCGTGCGAACCACCGAAAAGGATCAGGCCAAGGTCACGCAGGCGATGACGGAAGCGTTCAGTGATCCGTCGATGGCCTTGGTGCGGGTCACGATGGAGCCGACCGAACCCGTCGCCATTGCCGCAGACGCGAAGACGGAATCCGGTGAAGACCGGTTCGCCGGCGGCAGTCAGGCCAAACTGAAGTTCAGCAACGGCCTCGGCACGGCGTCCGCGGCGGCGTATCTCGCCGATGAACTGCGACGCATTCCCGGCGACAAGGAAGGCACTTCGAAGTACGACGCCGCCAGCGGGTTGATCGAAGTCGACGGCGATGTCGCGGCGGAAAAAGACGTCGCTGCAACGACGACCGCAGAAAAGTACACCGAGATGACCGCGAAGGCGGT
Source organism: Planctomycetaceae bacterium (assembly GCA_035686985.1). Lineage (GTDB taxonomy): Bacteria > Planctomycetota > Planctomycetia > Planctomycetales > Planctomycetaceae > DSVQ01. The sequence continues at coordinate 3,347 of DASRYX010000359.1, forward strand.
GTCGCAGATCGATCAGGCCGACTTTGCCACCGCGCTGAACGCGATGGCTGCCCGCATGGCGAGCAACCCGGCGTTTGAGGAAGTCAACTCGTTCGACACGTCGGTCGCCGTCGAAACCCAGCGAGACGCCATCATCGCCATGCTCGCCAGCCTGGTGATGATCGTCATCTACATCTGGTTCCGGTTTGAAAACCTCTACTTCGGCTTCGCCGCCGTGGTAGCGCTCTTCCACGACGTGGTCGTGACGCTCGTCAGCGTCTGCCTCGCAGCGTGGCTCTACGGCACGCCGATCGGCACGATCCTGATGTTCGAAGACTTCAAGATCAACATGGCGCTCATCGCGTCGTTGCTGACGATCATCGGTTACTCGATGAACGACACGATCGTGATCTTCGACCGTCTCCGGGAAATCCGCGGGCGGAATCCGAACATCAGCTACGACATGATCAACCTCAGCGTGAACCAGACCTTGTCACGGACGTTGCTCACCGCGCTGAGTACGTTCCTCGTGGTCGTGATCCTCTACTTCTTCGGCGGTTCCGGAATCCACGGTTTTGCATTCTCGATGATCGTCGGCGTGATTACCGGCTGCTACAGCACCGTGTACATCGCCAATCCGGTACTGTACTGGCTGATCTCGCGGCAGCAGAAGAAAGCCTCCACGCCAGTGAAACCGCCGACAGTTCCGGCGGCGACAACGGCGTAAGCTTTTCGACGACAACGGTTGTAGCGGCCCGGTATTCCCTAGAGTACCGGGCCGTTTTTGTTGCGGCGATCTCCTTTCCGCGGGACCGATGCAGAGATTATGATGCGTCGTCGGACCGGAATGATGGAACGGCGGGGAGACGCAGGGCGTGACAGTCGCCGAGCACGAACTCATCGCGCGAATGCAGTCGGGGGATCGCGACGCTTTCGCCGCGCTCGTTGATCATCATCAGCGCCCGGTCTACGGCTTTCTGCGGGCGCGGCTCACCCGTTCCGATGACGCCGACGACATGCTGCAGGAAGTCTTCATCCGCTTCTTTGAATCGCGCGCGCGGTTCGATACCTCAGCCCTGGTTCGCCCGTGGTTGCTGGGGATTGCCCGGAATCTGCTGCGGGAACATGTCAGAGACATCCGCCGCCGGCGCGAAGTTGGCTGGACGGAACTGTGTCTAGAGCTGGAAACAGTCTGTCCGATCGCCCATGTCGCCGATGACAAGCTCGCGTGGCTGCCCGACTGTCTTGTGGAGCTCGGTCCCAGCGCCCGCGAAGCGATCGAACTGCATTATCGCCGCGGGCAACGGTTGCTGGAGATTGCCGAGCGACTGCATCGCAGTGAAGGGGCGGTGAAACTGCTCCTACATCGTGCGCGACAGGCGTTGCGCGATTGTCTGCACTTCAAAGAGCGCCAGAAGGGGGCCCGATGACCGACGCCGACCTGCTGCGCCTGATTGAAGAGAAACTGCCCAGGGACTTCAACGAAGCGGAACTGGCCGCGCTGCGCGCGCGCTTTAAGGATTCGGAAGAGATCCGGGCGGCCCTCGCGGCGGTTTTGGAACTCGAAACCGATCTCGCCACCGGCCTTGCGGACGTTTCCCTTTCTGTCGATGACCTCTTGACGAAAGCGGCGTCACGACGGTCACGGTCTTCAACCCGTTCGCCGCTGTGGTGGATCGTCCGTGGTCTCGCCGGGATTTTTCTGATCGTTGGATTCGGTGTCTGGTGGTCGGTAGGAAAGAGACTCGAACCGGACGAAATCGTCACGGCAAGGACACCGGCACAAGACGAAGCCATGGAGTCACCGGCGGAAGTCACGCCGTCGGAGCCGTCGGTTTCGGCGAAGACCGACACGCCCAAGTCGGCGGAAGCCGTGCTGTCGGCGACGATGCCCGAAGAATCCCCGGCCGCCGTATCTCCAAATGTCGCGGTGCCGCCGGATGGTCCGTGGACGCCGTGGCTGAACGGGGAAGTCGCCCCGCGCCCGGCCGATGACCTACGCTGGCGAGCTGATTTGCGAACGATCGGTCATGACGAAATCGCGCTCACCGAATTTCAACGCTGGTGGGGCGAGATTCCCGGAATCGCCCCCGGTTGGAACGAAGCGATCATTGGCAATCGACGGACCGTTCAACTGGATGGCCGCCTGCAGCTGAAAGCGCCGTGGGTTGACGATGTCGTGTTGCGGTTTACGCCGTTCGATCTGAATGACCTCACGCTGCTGTTCGGTGATCAGGAGCGCGGCGTCGCTTTGCGGTTCTACCGTCAGCGCGAGCCGCACCTCTGGGCGGCGTATGAATTTCAGCGACCGCCCGGTGAGACCACCATCAAGTGGGGCGGGCTCCTGACGACCGACGGCGGTGCCTGGCATCGCAGCGGCGCGGCCACGTTCGAAGTCCGGCGGCAGGACGGAATGCTGATCCTCTCCACTGGCCAGATTCCCATCCTGACGGTCCCTTTGGAGAAATCGCCGCAGGTCGTGCAACTCCTCGGTCGCGGTCGTCTGCGTGGTTTCTCCTGGCAGCGCGCTGAGTCGTGGCCGGTCGCCGAACGCAACGCGCGACCGGTTGTCCTGCAGAGTGGTGACGCTGAGTCGGCAAAATGGCAGAGCGTGAAGCCTGATGCGGCGATGGTCCAGACCGATGCCGATGGGACCGTGTCCCTCACGGGCACGTCGAAATCGGAGGAATCGCTGGCTTATGCCCCGCTGCCGAGAGCCACGCTCGTGGAATCGATCGTGCGGTTCTCTGCAGCGGATGCCGGGACTGGGGTCTATCTCGGCAACGACCAAGGCAAGCCGCTGGTCATGCTCGGCGTCTTTCATGACAACCGGGCGAAACACCTTGCATTTGGTCCGCTGCGACCGGGTGACCGGCGGGTGGAAACGGAGTTCGATCCAAATGCCTTTCCGCCGCCCTACTGGACCCCAAACGTCTGGCTGAAAATCGTCGCGGGGCTGGGCACGTGTCATGTGTGGTCGAGCGGGGACGGCGTCCACTGGGGCCACATCGCCGAGAACCCGCTGCACGATGTCAACGGTGCGGTCCGTTCGGTCGGCCTGTATTGCTTCCCCGGAGAAACGCCGCGCACGATCCGCATGGACACGTTCCGCGTCAATGAGCTGGATGGCATCACCCGGCTTGCTGATGAGGCGAACTTGCCGGCGAATCCCGAGCTGCCGTCCCCCTTGCCGCCGTCCTATACCGAGTGGCAAGCCGCGTTGGTGGAGCAACTCCCTGAGCAGGTCAATCCCGCGCGATGGATGGAGCAGGCCGCCATCGCCACGCTGAAGGCAGGCCCGAATCGATCCCTGGCCCGCGAGATCATTGAACGGCTCACTGAATCGGCCCGGCTTCAAACCCGAACAGTGCAAGAGCAGCGCGAGTTCCTCGATGATGCGAGCGTATTGTTGGACGCGGCGAATGACCCGAATTTGTCACTGTTGAGGAATGGGTACTTTGCCCGTTCCGATGACTCGCGTGCTGCCTGGCGAGACTGTCTGCAATCCCCCGCATGGACGCCTCATCCGAACTTTCGACGGCATCGCGAATCGCTGACGCAGCAACTGTTAACGTCGGCTTTCGCTCCCGACCGAGTTGCCATTCTGGAAACCTCCGCGGACGCCCAGTTCTGGATGGCGACCGCGCATCCGGACCACCGCTTGCGGCCGGAAGACGAAGCCGTCGATCGCCTCGCACGCTGGGCCCGTTCGATCACCGGCGCCGCCGACCGGCAGACCGACGGGACCGATGTCCTGCCGTTGAGCTGGCGGCATCCGCTGCAACTGACGGTGAACAAGGAAGCCTACAACGTCCGTTCGGAATTGCGGTCGGCGTTGCTCGGCGGCACGTTCGGCGATGCCGGTCGGATCGCGATGAACTTTGGCGGCAATGACGGCGTCGGGTTACTCCCCGACATGGACGATGACCAGCTCTTCGTTTCCATCCCCGTGGCGATGGCGACCGCGGTGAGAGATTACCCGGCGTTCGGCGACGCACTCCGCAATGATCTCGGTCCGACAGGTCTCGTGCGCGTATCGCAAGCGGCGCGACGGGGTGATCTCTCGACGTTGCGGGCGACCACGATTCAGTTTTACGGTACCCCGGCCGCCGCAGAAGCTGAGCGCGTGCTGGGCGACCGGCAGATGGCGCTCGGTGATGCCTTCGGTGCGCGACGTTGTTATCTCCGGGCCCAGCGCAGCGCGAATGACGACCAGCGCGAAGCGTTGCGTGTGCGGCTGCTGCTGTCCGAAGCGCTGCAGGGTGGTCGCCTCACCGAAGCCGATTCGAAAGAGCTCGCGTCCTTAAAACTGGATGGCGTCGCGATCGCGCCGTTACTTCAGGAAGTTGGCGCCGTGACCGCGGCTGTCCAAAATCCGGCACCCGCGCCAATGGCCGCACCAGTGCCGCGGGCGCGCTATCGGGTTGAGATCAAAGGCCGCTTCGACGGGCAGGTCGGCCAGAACGCGGGGAAGAATGAGTTC
>DASRYX010000360.1:0-6672 GCA_035686985.1 Planctomycetaceae bacterium
CCTCGGTCAGATCAACGCCGGGTTCCGTCCCGATGGCGAAGGCCGCGGGAATCTCACGCTCAACGGTAACGTGAGCTTATCACGGCTGGAAGATCGGCAATCATTGCTCAGCGGCCTGGATCGCCTTCGCCGCGAAGCGGACGGCGCGGGAATGATGTCCGCGATGGACAGCTTCAATCAGCGCGCGGTCAGCATCGTTACCTCGGGAGAACTCGCCAAGTCGCTCGATCTCCGCAATGAAGATCCACGGCACCTGCAGCGCTACGGCATCCGCAACAACGAAGCTCACTGGAACGAGAACTCGCGGTTCGTGCTCGCCCGCCGGTTGATTCAGGCCGGTTCGCGGTGCGTATCCTTTTCGTGGGGCGGTTGGGACACCCACGGTGACAATTTCGGTGCGATGCGCCGCATGTTGCCCCCACTCGATGTCGCGCTGTCCGCGCTCATTGATGATCTTGATGCGCACGGACTGCTCGAGTCCACGATCATCATGATGTCCGGCGAGTTCGGCCGCACGCCGCGGGTCAACGGCGGAGCGGGTCGCGATCACTGGCCGCGCGCGTCGTTCTTCTTCCTCGCGGGCGGCGGGTTGCGTCACGGCCAGACGATCGGCGCGACCTCCCGCAACGGTGAAGAACCGATCGAACGTCCGGTCCACATTCAGAATGTGTTCCACACGATCTATCACCAACTCGGCATCGACGCGAACTCGGTCACCATCGCCGACAACAACGGCCGCCCGCAATTCCTCGCGGACGAACGGCAACTGATCACCGAACTGATCTGATCGATCGAAATGATTCTTGGAAGCCCAGGGTTTCTTAACCCTGGGCCTCTTCGTTTCCAGACTGCGCTTGACGTCCGCTGAGCGGCGAGCGATCTTCGAGTTTTTCCGGCTCTCGACTCTGGACTCTGGACTCTCGACTTCATGGATGGCGCATTACTCGATGTTCGCGGGCTCAAGACGTACTTCCGCACGGAAGAAGGCACTGTCAAAGCCGTCGACGATCTTTCCTTCAGCCTGAAGCCCGGCCGCACGCTCGGCCTCGTCGGCGAGTCCGGATCCGGGAAGTCGGTTACATCGCTGTCGATTCTCCGATTGCTACCGGATGTCGGCTCGAACATCGCCGGTGGGACGATTTCGTTTCTCGGACGAGATCTCGTGTCATTGCCCGTCGCGGACATGCGCAAAATCCGCGGCCGTGATATCAGCATGATCTTTCAGGAACCGGGGACCTCGCTCAATCCGGTGTATCGCGTCGGTGCGCAGGTGATGGAAGCGATGCTGCTCCATCAGCAGATCACCAAAGCCGAAGCGCGCGAAAAAACGATTCAGCTCTTCCGCGAGGTTGGCATTCCGGAGCCCGAACGTCGAGTGGACAGCTATCCGCACGAGATGTCTGGCGGGCAGAAGCAGCGCGTGATGATCGCCATGGCGCTCAGCTGCAATCCAAAACTGCTGATCGCCGATGAACCGACGACCGCGCTCGATGTGACGATTCAGAAGCAGATTCTCGACCTCATCCGCAAGTTACGTGATGAACGCCAGATGGCCGTGCTGTTCATCACGCATGATCTCGGCGTGATCGCGGAAATCGCGGACGATGTCGCCGTGATGTATCGCGGCAAACTGGTCGAACATGCCCCGGTGCTCGACATTTTCCGCAACCCGCAGCATCCCTACACGAAGGGCTTGCTCGCGTGCCGTCCCCGGCTCGATTCTCCGCGCCGGCGGCTGCCGACGGTCGCCGATTACATGCAGTCGACGACTGATGCCGACGGTCACCTCGTCATCACGGAGAAACTGCTCACGCCGCAGCGGTTGCAGGAGATCGAAGGCCGCGGTCGGGGAAGGCGACTCCATCCGGCGTCCGTGCTGGAATCGCTGGGGCATCCGCCGGTCGGCCCGGAGTACGCCCCCGGCACCGAGTGTGTCGCCGAAGATGAGACGCCGCTGTTGCGGGTCGAGAATCTCAAGGTCTACTACCCGATCAAGACGGGCTTGCTGCGGCGCGTCACGGGCCATGTCAAAGCCGTGGACGGCATCAGCTTTGATGTTTATCGCGGGCAGACGCTTGGGCTCGTCGGGGAATCGGGATGCGGCAAGACCACTGCGGGGCGGGCCATTCTGCGACTGCTGCCGATCACCGACGGGCGCGTCGAATTCAACGGGACCGACTGGCGAACGCTGCATGGTCACCACCTGCGCAGTCACCGTCGCAAGATGCAGATCGTCTTCCAGGATCCCTACAGTTCGCTCAACCCGCGGCTCACTGTCGAAGAGATGCTCACCGAAGCGATGGCGGTGCATCATCTCGGTGCGAATGGGATGGATCGGCGAAACCGGGCCGCGGCGCTTTTGGAAGAAGTCGGACTGATCCCCGAGCATCTGCGGCGCTATCCGCACGAGTTCTCGGGCGGCCAGCGTCAGCGCCTGGGCATCGCTCGCGCGCTCGCGGTCGAACCCGAGTTCATCATCTGTGACGAATCGGTCTCGGCACTCGACGTCTCAGTACAGGCACAGGTGCTGAATCTGCTGAAAGACCTGCAGGAACGCCGCGGGCTGACCTACATCTTCATCAGCCACGATCTCAGCGTCGTGAAATTCATGGCCGACATGATGGCCGTGATGAACGCGGGGAAGATCGTCGAGTTCGGCCCGTCCGACCGCATCTACGCCAACCCGCAGAACGACTACACCAAGCGCCTGATCTCTTCGATCCCGCAGGTGTCGCTCCCCGCACTCGAAGCCCGCAGCAAACAACGCGGCTGACGATCCGTTGCTCCAAAGCCCTGCAGGGGCTAAGAACTGTAGCCACGGGTGAAGCGCAGCGCAACCCGTGGAATTGATCGTGGTAACAACGAGCCCGGCAGGGGCGCGGGAGTTTCCATGCCAGGAACCTACTCACAGATCCTGCTGCACATCGTCTTCAGTACGAAACATCGCCAACCCTGGATTACCGAAGAGGTCGCCGAACAACTCTATCCCTATCTCGGCGGTATTATTCGCGGCGAACAAGGCATCCTGTACGACATCGGCGGCATTGAGGATCACGTCCATCTCTATCTGCGCTGGCGACCGAGCGGTTCTCTGTCCGACCTGATGCGCGACGCAAAAGCACACTCGTCCAAATGGATCCACGAGACGTTTCCGGCTCTCGAAAACTTCGCGTGGCAGGAAGGATTCGCGGCGTTCTCGGTGAGCAAATCACAGGAACCGGCGATCAAGAACTACATCTCGCGGCAGAGAGAGCATCACAAGCAATTCGACTTCAAAACCGAACTGTTGAAGTTGCTCCGAGCGCATCATGTCGAGTTTGATGAACGCTATGTATTAGAGTGAGTCCGCTGCCCCTGCCGGGGCAGATTTCCCGGGAGACTGTTCCACGGGTTGCGCTCGCCCGCCTGACGGCGGCCTTCGCTTCAACCGTGGCTACATGACTCCGCCCCCTTCGGGGCGAGTTAAGACGTTAAGAGCCGGTTAGCGCGGGGCCGGGCGTGTTGTGTTGGAAGTCCCGGTGCCCTGCGTTTGGAACGTGGTACGCGGGGCGGTGCCGTTTGTCGGGCGGTTGGGGACCACGGGCGGCGAGGCTTTCGCTCCAGCCTGATTCACTTTGCCACCGGCACCGTTGGGGGCCGGACCGCCGGCCTGTTGCAACGGGGCTTGCACTTTCTGATAGCCGCGCAGGTTGGGAACAAACGGATCGCGGCCGAACATTCCTGCAAGAGCGTTGAGCGCGTTGTTGTCGTCGATTTCTACGTCTTGAAAGATGTACCGCGTGACCATGGTTCCCGCGGGGTCGGTGAGGGCGACGAACGTGGGCAGATATCGCTTGGTGTCGAGCAGAATCTCGGCACGGATGAAGTTCTGCGCATCGCGCTGCTGAAGCGGGATCGCCGTCAGCTTGGCGATCCGGGTTTCCGCGTCGTAGCTGATGAGCTCCATCTGAAACCGCTTCTTCATCTCAACGACTTTCATGCCGAAGAGAAACGGCAGCGGGCTCTCCACGATGTTCTTCCCCTGCATCTCTTTGGGAATCTCGATCGATTCGAACTGCTTGTCCGCGTCGTTGATGACGAGGACCTGCTTGCCGTCGCAGACCCATTTTTCATCGCGGTCGGCGGTGAGTTTGTACGGCTCGCCCTGCTTGGTCTGCAGGCTGCTGACGGCACCTTTCGCCGGCTCCGTCCCTTTCAGATCGATGCGGCCTTTATCCGGTGCTTCGAAGTAAAACTTGCCCGTCGCGCGGGAATCGGTCGCAAAGACGGAGTTCGCCCGGGACCGGACATGCTTGCCGTGCAGCGACTTGATCGACGCGGATTTCTGCTCCCAGTTGGTGAGCAGAATGGTGAGCCGACGATCTTCAACGGGGGCTTCGCCGGCTTGCGGAGCGGCGGGCGCTTTCGGCCCGGCGGGAGCGGGTTGGGCCCGCTGCCCGAGTTTCGTGTTACCGGCCTGGTTCTGGGCCAGGGCGACGCCGGTGGCGAGCGTTGTTGAACTCAACAGAGCAGCCACAAACCCGCGGCGGGAACATCGTGTCATAGCGCCGGTCATCCTGATCGTTGTTTGGCCCGCAGCGCGCGCTCACACTCACGCCCGGCGGAAAACAGGGGCGCGGATTCTAGTGACCGGACGGATTCGAGCCTAGACCGGTTTCTGACATAAAAAAAGAAGCCCAGGGCTAAGAACCCTGGGCTTCCGTTCATCGAACATTCTGAAATCGGACGAAGATCAATCGTCGTAGTCAACGGTGATCACGCCGCGGGAGGAGCTGATCTCGACTTCGTAGTTCCCGAAGTCGTAGGTGATCTTCCGGCCGCTCTTCTTGCACTTGGTTTCATAGCAGTCGCACGGCGGGACGCAGATGCGGATGAACACGCAGTCTTGCGTACCGCATGTCGCGCACGGATCCGGACACGGATTCGGCACGGCGACGATCTTTTCCACCGCACACGGGTGGATGTTCTTCAGATCCTTGTACCGCACGTTGTGGTACAGAGCCGCCGGAGCGGCACCAACAATCACCGCCCCTTCGGGGATCGGCGTCGGGGCGGGCGGCATCTGGGCCGCTTCCACCAGCCCGACGAGCGCGAGCATCGCGCTGCAGGCCATCGTCAACATCTTCATCGCGGTATCACCTCCTGAAACGAAACCTGGAATCGGCGGACCGCCACTTTCTGCCGACTCCCTCCCAACACTCCGTACACGTTACCGGTGGAAACTCCGTGGCGGAGGCGTCCACCGAATCACAAGTCCTCAGGAAAAGTGTTCGACGAAAATCGCCAGCGAGCGGCTAAAATTGCCGGTCGTCGCCTCGTTTCGCGGCCACTCTGTGCCACTAAGGAGTACTGGGAAAGCCGTACGGCAGCAAGTGTCTGCCGGAAAAGTCACTGAATTTTCCCGGAAACGCGCATTCGCCCCATTCGACGCGACACCCGTCGTTGAGACTGAAACGAGACTGCGTTCATTCGGTCGCTGTCCGGGGCACGATGATCTAACCGGCACAACACCAGAAGGGATTTGCCTTTCCGACGATCCGCGAAGTAGGATGAGCGGAGGAAATTCCAGGCGGGAACAATCCGCATCGCGATTGATCCGTCGTTCAGTTGTGAGAATGAATCATGGCCGGCTTTGCGCGTTGTGGTGCCGCTTTCGTCGTGATGAGCATCGCCTGCGGAATCATGGGATGTAACGGCGGGGCCGCGCCATCGGCTGACGATCAGGCCGCGCCGGCGACGGCGTCCAAATCGAAAACCGGAAAAGCAAAATCCGGCGGCAACCCGTCGACCAGCCCGCTCAAGGTCGATGCCGACGGCCGCAAGTGGCTCGGCGATATTCCCCTCGATGTCTTCTATGACGACCCGCTGGCGGTCGTCGCGGACTCGGCCAAAGTCGCGCCGACGATGGCCGCCGATCCGGGCACACCAGCAACCCCGGCAAAGACCGACACCCCAGCCCCCGCAACGACGGACAGCGCCACTGCAGGAATGGGCAGCGACTGGAAGGATCTGATCTCGATTGATCAGGTGCAGGCGGAGACCAAACGGATTCGCAACCATCTGACGGTCGCGCTGCAATCAGCCGGAACGTACAACGGCCACTACAAGGAGCTGCAGGTCGACGGAGCCGTGATGGCGGCCCTCGCCAACATCGTGGCTCAGCACCCGGAAAGTGTCACCTGGAAGCCGAACGCGAAATTCATCCGCGACTATGGGCATCAACTGAGCGAAGCCGCGACCGCGCTCGGCAAAGAGGCGTTTGAAAAATCGCAGACCGCCTCCGAAAAGATGACCGCCGTGCTCGATGGCAATGCCCCCAGCGATGACAACGTGGCGCCGCAGCGCCCGTTCGGGGAAGTCGCCAATCGCGCCGGCGTGATGAAGCGCATCGAAAAGGCTTCGGAGTGGATGCGGACGAATATCGCTACCGAGAACAAATTCAAGAGCGAGCTTGAGCAGATCCAGACCGAAGCGACCATGATCGCCACGCTCGGCAAAGTGGTGACCGATCCGAGTTACGATTCCGCGAGCGAAGACGATTACCAGGGCTGGGCGAAGAGCCTGATCGACGGGGCCCGTGAAGCGGCGGCGTCCACACAGGAGCAGGCGTTCCCGAAGTTCCAGAGCGCCATCAATAAGATCAACAAAGCCTGCCAGGACTGTCACGCCAGC
>DASRYX010000361.1:0-2425 GCA_035686985.1 Planctomycetaceae bacterium
CGGCTGGGGATTGACTGACGCTTTCTGTGGGTTCAAAGCTTACCGCGTACCGGCGTTGTCGCAGTTGAACATCACCGACACCGGTTATGCGATGCCGTTGCAGCTGTGGGTGCAGGCCGCGCGACAGCATTGGCGGATCAAGGAGTTCGCGGTCCCGCTGATTTACCTGGAGGAAGAGCGGTCGTTCGGTGGATCGCTCGATCATGCCCCGCGGCGGTTGCTGCATTATTACGATGTGCTCCACAAAGAAATCGCGGCGATGCGGTTCCCCTGTGAGGCGGAGATCGCCGCTCCTGTGGCGACGTAATGGCGAGCGCGGCGAGTCTTCCCGCTCCAAACGTTCCCCCGGGCACATTGGTCCGGCGGACCTGGCGCGTGCCCCGCACTGACGGAGCCGGGCTCATCGTCCCGGGCTGGGACGCGCTTCCGTCACTGGTCGAACAGAATCGCGCGCACCGGAGATTCGCCGCTAAGATTGATGTGCAAGGAGTCTCGCTTGGTGATCTGCGCCGACAGACGCAATTGGCGGCGAAGACGCTCTCTCGCGATTATCTTGCGAAAACACTGCGGTTACCGGTTCCGGATTGGTCGGACGATGCGCCGCTGATCGTCGGCGGGCATCAGCCCGAGCTGTTTCATGCGGGCGTGTGGGCCAAGAACTTCGCGGTCGCGCGATTAGCCCGGCAAGTCGGCGGCGTTCCGTTGCAGCTGATCGTCGATCAGGACACATTGAACTCGCACGCTATTAAGGTGCCGGTAGGAACACGGGCAACGCCCGCGCTGGCGACGATCGACTTCGATGCCCCGCATGCGCGCTCTCCCTGGGAAACTGCGACCGTACAGGATCCCGCGATCTTCGAATCGTTTGCACGGCGGGTAACCGAGGCGATCGCACCATGGGGAGTGCAGCCGCTTGTCGCGGACCAATGGCCGATCGCGGTCGAGCAGGCACGACGGACGGGCAGTCTCGTCGATGCTCTGACCGCACTGCGGGCCACCACCGAACGGCGCTGGGGTGCGGGGACGTTCGAGCTGCCGCTGTCGCACTGGTGGTCGCACCCGGCACTCTTGTGGTTCATGGCCCATCTGCTGGCACAGCATCGGCGATTACTGGACCTCTACAACGATGTGCTCAAGGAATACCGGGTCGCCAACCGGGTTCGCAGTCGCGCTCACCCGGTGCCGGATCTCGTCCGGCAGGACGACTGGTACGAATCCCCGTTCTGGGTGTGGCACAACGGGGATGCCCGCCGCGAACGCCTGTTCGTGCGGCAAGCCGCGGGACAGATCGAACTGCGGGACAGCCTGCGAACGATCGGTGCGCTGCCGCTCGATGAACACCGCTCGGCAACTGACGCGGTCATCGAACTGCATCGTCTGTCGAACGAGGGCTGGCGGTTCCGTTCCCGAGCGCTCACCACCACGTGGGCGGCCCGGATGCTGCTTGCTGATGTCTTCATTCACGGACTAGGCGGCGCGAAATACGACGAAATGACCGACGCTCTGATTGGTCGCTTCTGGGGCGTCACGCCGCCGGATTTTGCGACGGTTTCGGCAACGGTGCACCTTCCGCTGGGTGAGCCCTGGCCCGAGGATCACCGTTCGGTCGGCCTGAAAAAGCATGCTTGGCAGGACGCGCTGCATAATCCCGAACGCCACTGGGACGGCGGCTGGCCCGATGCGGTGTTATCACTCGCCGCGGAAAAACGACGCTGGCTGGCGACCGCAGACACTGTCTCGTCGATGTTGTCGAAACGTCAGATCCGGGCCGAGAATCATCGCCGCGACCAGCGCCTGCGCCAGATCCGGCAGCAACTGTTGCAGCTGGCCGAGCCCGTCGTGCAGCGCCTGCATCGCGACTATGACGAGGCGGTCGCGCATCAGACTGCGAATCGGATTCTGCAGCGCCGCGAATTCAGCTGGGTGCTGTTTCCGGAGGATCAACTCCGGGCCGTCTTCGAGCGGTTGTTTCCGTAACATCGACCGCGAATCCCAGCTACACGGCGAATTCTCGATTCGGTCCCGTTGATTCCCTGTTCGCAAAATCGTCTCTAGCGACAGAGATGTGCGCATCGTTGTCGCAGCGGCGAGAGGGACTCGCTGCGCGCCCCCGCTCGTGTTCAAGGAGACGCATGATGTCAACGCGGTCCCGACGTTGGGGTTGGATTCTGTTGCTCGCGGGGATTGTCACGTTGCCCGGTGCGCGCACCGCGCCGATCCGTCAGTTTCAGGTTGATCGAGCCGCGCCGATCGTCCCGTTGTTTGAGGGCGAAGCGGCCGAGCAGTTTGCCATCCGCGTTCATCCGCTGAATGCGTTTCAGGCGAATGTAATCGTCACCAACACCACGGCGGCGTCGCTGAATGTCGCGCTTCCCAAAGCCGCAGTCGGCGTGCATATCCTGCCGCAATTTGGCAATGGCAACGG
>DASRYX010000362.1:0-4515 GCA_035686985.1 Planctomycetaceae bacterium
CATCAACACCACGGGCGCGCACGCCTTGCCCGTCGATGACGTCCCGTTGCGGGAAGAGACGCTGCCGGTGCACGAAATCGCCATCACCTTCCGGCCGGATTATTCCCTCCGCCGGGTGACGTTGCAGCCGGACAACACGCCGCTGCCAACCACGAAGACGCCGGCCGGAACCACGGTCCGCGTTCCGCGGCTGGACATCCACACGCTGGTGGTCGCTGAGTTGGAATAGAAAGATCAGCCAACGAAAACGGCGACCGTCGGGTCGCCGTTTCAGATGCATTCCGCTGACAGCGCGGGTTACAGGCCGCGTTTTGCCTTGCGCTTGGCCCGGCGCTTCAGCTTCCAGCGTCGATTGATCTTCTGTTTCGTCGTGAGCTTCATGATTCTCGCACTTCGTATCGGAGGTCACATTATCCCCGGTCGCGTCCGGGACGGTCGAGCACAACAGTTTATCGGCTTTCGCGACCGCCGCCAAGGACAGTTGACGGAGAATCTGTGCACTACTGGGGAGCCTCACTTTTGCAGAAAGTGATAACCGTCGGCTGCGACTTCGATGCCGACCGCTCCCTTGTAGCCGTCATAAACACGATGCATTTCGTCGATGTCGTCGAAATAACCGACGAGAAACGCGGCGGAAAAGCTCTCGCCGGCTTTGATTGGACGGCCGCCGAATTCCTCGATCAGGCAGACATAACTGCGCTGGTGACACCACGCTTCGGAGACCACGCCCGGATCGAGAGTCATCCCCGCCAGCCATGGACCCGTCTTGCCAGACTGCGGGTCGCGGATGTGATAACCGCGGATGAACCGCTCGGGCGGCTTGTTCTTCCCGCGAGTGTAGTTGAATTTTTCGTCCGGTGAGAAATCCGTGAGGAACTCGCTGCTCGGGACGCGGCCGTGATAGCTGAGATAGACTTCCTCGAACGAATCACCCTTGTTGTGGCGGATGTGGCCGGGCATGTCGATTCGCAGGAACGCCGCGTCGCTGTCATTCTTCATGTCGATCTTCTGCATCGACAGGAAATAGCGCTTGCCAACCGGAAACACGAGCACCTGCGTCCACAGCGACCCGGTCTTCTTTCCTGGCGCGGCGGTCCGGTAGTGGAAGGTTTGTTTGATGGCGACGAAATCGCTGCCGCGGATGATCTCCGGCTTGAGTTCTTTCGCCTGCGTGCAGATCTGCGGACCTTCGATGGCCCGCTTCTGCGTCTTACCGTGGTACGGGTTGCCGAACTGGTAGATCAGTTCCTGATGCCCTGCGGCCTTGAGTTCATCGCGGTAGGCTTCATCGCTGCCCGGTTCCATAATCCAGTCGGCAATATCGAGTCCAAAGCCGAGATCACGGGCACCGGTTTTCTTGTCGAGCAGCGATTGCTTCGCTACGCCCGAGACATAGCCTTTCTTGCGGATGGCGGCCTCAAGCTGTGGCGTCGCGATGCGGATTTCTTCATCGGTCTCGGTGACGGTGTAGTCCGCGGCTGCAGCGGAGGTCGTGATGGCGAGCAACACCAGCAGCGGGGACCTGTTCATGATGCGGTTCCGATTGGAGTTGGAAGGAAGAGACCCACAGTTAAGAAACCGTGGGCTTCCGGGTGTCACTGCAATGAGGTGAACGCGGTTTGGGCGTCGACTTTAATGCGCTGATCGGCGTGGGTATCGATCACGTGCTGCAGGGCTTTGCGAAGCGCAGCGCGCTGGGCGTCATCCCAGTGCGGACCGAGTTCGCCGATCGCCCGCAGCACATTTCTCAGTACTGTCAGATCGTCCTGCACGGCGGCCACGTCGGCCGGATTCACCGCGGTTTCACACGCTTTGACGAAGACCGGAAACCCCGCGGTTGATTTCCAGCGGGCGAGCGAAATCGCCGCATTGACGGCGGTCATCCAATCATCGTCGTTGAGCATCACCGTCAGTCGCTGCATCCGCTCTGCCGCCGCGGGACCATCAGCACGCTTCGGAAGCAATCCGAGGGTAAACGCCCCGGCGCGACGCAGCAGCGCGTTCGGATCCTGCGACAGAGCGACGACCGCATCAACCGCGGGCGCTTCTACCGCGGCGGCGATCTCGGGCACACGGCTCGCAATCAGCGCCATCGACGTCACCGCCCCTTTGCGAACTTCCGCGTCGTACCTGGCATCCAAAGCCCGATGCAACGCCGGCAACGTGGGATCCGCCTGATCGAGCAGACCAATGGCGCGCGTCAGGTAGACCTCGAACGTCACGGTCTCATCATCCTGCGAAGTCCCGTCGAGTTGCTTGTTCAGCAGCTTCGACAACGCCGTCGAGATCTCCGGGTTCTGCGCCAGGTGCTGGCCGTTCTCGCCGAGACGACGATCATTGTCGAGCAGTTGCGCGAGCCCGAACATGGCTCGCTTGTAGACGTGCGGGTTGGCACTTTCCAGATCCTGGACCAGCGCCCGCCAGTCGGCTTCACCGGCGGCGAGCCGTCCGAAGAGCGCCCACACCGCGACCACGGCCAGCACAATGATGGCGGGAACCACGAATAGCTGAATGATGAATCCCGCTGACGGCGGCTCAACGGGCGGCAGGTCGTTCCCCAACGCCAACGATTCGTCGGGACGCGGCGCGGTGGAATCAACAGATGCAGATGGATCGCTCATGCGGCTCAATAACGTGTGAGAAAGTCGTGAAACGGGTCAGGCATCACTCGATGTCAATCTGTGCCGATTATAGCAGCCGTTGCGGAAAAAACGCGGCTCGGCAGCCGTCAGCCGGATTGATCGTCGACCAATTCGGTTCGCACGGTTGCCGAAGATGGTCGCGTGATGCCGTCGGCAACGTTTGAAACGTCTGTAACGGCTTAGGAATCTCTGATTTCTGCACCGCATTCTCATCCGTGTGGCGTTCTGGCGACGGTGAAACTTTGCCACTTCGGGTGATGGTTTCAGTCTTCCTGACCCGCCGCTCTTATCCTTCTTCTAAAGTCGGACCTGTTGAGGAACGATTCGCACACGCCGTCGGTTTGATCGCTGATTTTCTTTTGCATCCCGCCCCAGTGTTTGCTCATACTGCTGGCACAGGGAGTAGCAGACGTAGCAGCGATGCAGGGAGCGTGGGCGTCGCCGGTTAAACCACATTGGTCGGTCGACCAAACGTTTCAGGGGGGAATGGTTATGAAGAAAGCGCTGTTAAACGCGCTGGGGGCGCTGCTGCTCGTGGCAGGAGCGTCACCGTCCGCGTGGGCGGCGTATTGCGGGGCGGGCTGTTATCAGTCGTGTCCGCCCGTCGCATGTCAGCCCACGGCATGTTACACGACATGCCGGGTGGAACGGCAAACCTGCCAGCGCACCGTGTACGACATGGTGCAGGAACCGCAACAGTACACCGTCTGCCGCACGGTGATGGACACGACCTACGAAGACGTCCAGCAGACGTGCTATCGCAACGTCGTCGAGACCGCCTTCCGCGAAGAACAGTATCAGGTCTGCCGTCCGGTGATGGAGACCGCTGAACGCGTCGAGAACTACACCGTTATGCGGCCGGTCACCGAGACCGTCTACCACGACCGCACCTACACCGTCCAACGGCCGGTTTGGGAAGAACAGGTGCGTCAATGCCGCCGGATCGTGCGCAAGCCGGTAATGGAAACCATCGAACGGGAAGTTCGCCACACCGTCATGCGGCAAGTGAGCGAAACGATCAATCAGGAACGCTGTTACACGGTCATGCGACCGGTGACGACGTACCGCACGGTTCGTCAGGATTGCGGTCAATGGGTTGTGAACCGCGTGTATCATCCCGGCCCGGTCTGTCCGGTTGTCACGTTGGATAATTGCGGCTGTCCGCAGACGTGCATGGTCCAGCGGCCGGGCTTTTACACCTGCCAGCGCCAATGGTGTCCGCGGATCGTGGAAAATCAGATTCCCTGCACCACCTATCGTCCCGAAGTTGTC
Organism: Planctomycetaceae bacterium; assembly: GCA_035686985.1. Taxonomy (GTDB): domain Bacteria; phylum Planctomycetota; class Planctomycetia; order Planctomycetales; family Planctomycetaceae; genus DSVQ01. The sequence continues at coordinate 3,915 of DASRYX010000362.1, forward strand.
CGGCAATCGTGCCCGGTGACCGTCTGCCGGATGGTTCCTGAAACCGTCTGCCAGAAAGTGCCGGTGCAAGTCTGCCGGATGACCTGTGAAGAAGTCGTTGAAAACATCCCGTATCGCACCTGCAAAATGGTGTGCGAACAGGTCTGCCAGAAGGTGCCGGTGCAGGTCTGCCGGATGGTCGCGGAACAATGCAGCCGCAAAGTGCCGGTGCAAACCTGCCGGATGGTGACGGAAACCTGCACTCGCCGCGTGCCGTACTGCGTCACCCGTAAGGAGCCGTACACGGTGTCGCATCGCGTGGCGAAATGCACGCCGCGTGAAGTGCAGGAAACCTGCACGCGGATGGTGTCGAAGTGCGTGCCGCGAGTTGAATCGTTCGAAGTCTGCCGGATGGTCCCCACGACCGTTTGCCCGACCGACAACTGTTCCAACTGCACGACCGGGAACTGCGCCAACGGTCAATGCGGTTTGAACGCCGCTCCGTATGAAGCCGGTCGGCCGATTCAGCCGCTGCCGGAAACGGAACCGCAGACCCGTGCTCTGCCACTCGGCCCCGCGACGTAATCTGTTGTGATGTGATCGATGCTCCGGAAGCCCAGGG
>DASRYX010000363.1:0-34449 GCA_035686985.1 Planctomycetaceae bacterium
CTCTTCGAGACCGTATGTCAGTGATTCGAGACAGGACGCGACATCGGCGGATTGTTCGGTGAGCGTGCGGTCTTGGGTGATCAAACGCCGCGCGGCGTGGACCAGCCGTTCAAGCAGCTGCGCATCGCGGCCAGGGATCGCTCCGAAGACCAGCGGCGGGTTCTGGCGGCGTCCGGGCTGAGCAATCCAGACGTGAAACAGATCATCGTCTGCCGACCGGATGGCGAACCCGGTTGTGCGCGCTTCGTGCGCCGCGCCGTTAACGGACTCCGACAGAGTCGCTCCGGGGACCCACGGATGAAATGGTGCGCCGAGCGTGTGGACCAGCCCTGAAACCCAGTCGGGATCAGCGGCTCCACTCGGAATAGTTACCCCGGCAACATGCGTGGTCATGGAGTGCTCTCGTGATGACGTATGCCGCGCCAGGTCGGTCGTGACGAATTGCATCGGCGTCAACACGAGCAGGGCGCGAGTGAAGGGTAGGTCATAACTCACAACATGCACGCCGCTTCGGCGTTTCGCGTGCGGGTGAAATCATGGCGCGCTGACGAAAGGCTGCGAATCGCCAAAATCCACAGGGTCGGAACATTCGTCCCGCAGCGATTATCCCCCCCGCCGGGCTCGTGGTTGTCGGAAAAAGTACCCGGTTTGTCAGGTGAAACCCCTGCGCTTCCGGAATTCAACTTGCGTGATGCGAATTCAGAACTAGGTTTGCTTTCGACAGCGACCGCGGCGGAAGTCAGCGGCCTGGAAATTCCCATCCTACAGCCCTGGTCCTGGAGAAATGTCATGACTCATGTCGTCGCGAAAAGTCCGTCCCGTCCTCGTGGTTTCACGCTCGTGGAACTGGCGATTGTGGTGCTCGTCATCGGCATCCTCGCCGCTGTCGCCGCGCCGAAAATGGTCAATACGGCTTCGACCGCTCGCAGCAATGGGACGAAGCAATCCCTCGCCGTGATCCGCGATGCCCTCGAAATGTACAAAGCTCAGAACGGCAACTATCCGACGGCTGCGACCCTCACCACCGCCCTGCAACCGATGCTGAGCGGTCCGTTCCCGACGGCTCAAGTCGGCACCAACCAGAACGCGTCTATCGCTCCGTCGACGCAGAGTCCGATCGCGACTGTGGAGGCCGGCGCATTTGGCTGGGTCTACAATCAGACCACCGGTGAATTCCGTGTGAACGACGCCGGGTCGATCACCTGGTAGTGAGTCACGCACTTCCCCGAGTCTCTCCTCCGTTTGACCATCCTTGTGGTTCATCATGGCTGACGATCGGTTCGACATCCTGATCGTAGAAGACAATCGTGCAATGTCGCAGGTGCTCCGCTTCAATCTCGAGCGGGCCGGCTTCAACGCCAACGTTGCCTATAACGGTCAGGAGGCGATTGAACAACTGCAGGAGCGCAAGTTCCATCTGATGATTACGGATTATCAGATGCCGATTCTGGATGGCGGTCAGCTGTGCCATTACGTGCGGGGAACGCTGGGACTGGTGGACTTGCCGATTGCCTTGTGCTCGGCGAAGGGCATGGAAGCTGATGCCGCCAATCTCGTCGTGGAATGTGGGCTCTGCCAGCTGTTCTTCAAGCCAGTCAGCCCGCAGGCGATTGTCAATTTTGTAATGAAGCAAACCGGTACGATGTTGCCCGCCTGATCGTGACGACAGTCCGGCGTTCGCGCATCCCCGTGAGTTGAAGGATTTCGTGCCGCGCCGCTGTTCTCCGGTGTCGTGGCATGGCTCTAGGACGAGACCGCCATGACCGTCCGTGCGATGCGACTGCCCCTCACCCGCCGCCTTGTGACGTCATACCTGGCGTTTGGTCTGGCAGGGCTGTTTCTGGCACTCGCCATCACCGTGCTGCTGATCTTTCAGGAACGCATGGCGGACTTTGCGCCGCTGGCGGCCATTATCCCGCTGGCCGTGCTCGGCGTCGGCGCGATCGTGCTCAACCAGACCGTGCGCTTTCATGCCGACATCGAGCGGCAACTCATCCAGATCTCTTCGAATCCCGGCGATGAGCGAATCCAGTTTCAATCGCTGAATGGGAACGAGCCGGCGATTGTCGGCTGGAACACGCTGCTCGAACGGATTGCCACTCGCGATGCGCTCTCGGCGCTCGAACAGCGGCTCTCCGCCTCGCTTGCCAGCCGGCGCGATCACCGCGCGGCAACCATTCTACAGACGCTGTCAGACGGCGTGGTCCTCACGGAAACCGGCGGGCGGATTCTCTACGCAAATCGCGCGCTCGCCGTCCTGCTGCAATGCGAATCCGCGGACGAACTGCTGGGCAAAAATCTCATGCCGCTGCTGCGTGTCCAGGAAGCCCATAACGCGGAAGCCGTGCTCGCGGCGCTGTTCTCGAACAGCGCGAACGCCGTTTTTGAACTCCGCCGCACGAAGGAATCCCGTGACGGGGTCCTGCGGATTGCGCGGCATCTCACGGTCGACCGCGAATCCAATGAATCACGCGTCGTGTGGTCGATTCGAGATATCACACAACAAATGCTCGTCGACGAATCCCGCGCGAGCTTCGTTTCGCTGGCAACGCACGAGCTGCGCACGCCCCTGGCCAACATCAAAGCCTACGCCGAAACCCTCGCCATTCATGATGGCATCGATGTCGAGAAGCAGAAGGAGTTCTGCAATATCATCAACGCCGAAGCCACGCGGTTGTCGCGATTTGTCGACGAGATGCTGAGCATCAGCCAGATCGAATCCGGGTCGCTGGTCTTCGAGATGCGCGAGACCGACCTCGAACGAATGCTGCACGATGTCGTCGAGCACGTTCGCCCGCAGATGGACCAGAAGCAGATCACGCTGGAAGTGAAACTGCCGCCGAAGTTCCCATCCTTGCGTTTGGACAAAGACAAGTTCGAAGCGGCGCTCGTGAACCTGCTCGGCAATGCCGCGAAGTACACACCGGCGGCGGGCAAGGTTCGCTTTGAGGTGCAATACCGCGGGCAGAACGTCGATTTCGTTGTGAAGGATTCGGGGATCGGCATCGCCAAAGAAGAACAGGCTCGCGTCTTCGACAAGTTCTTCCGCAGCGGTGATGAACGGGTGCGTGAAGTCGACGGCAACGGTCTTGGTCTCACCTTCACCCAGGAAGTCGTGCATTCACACGGCGGCCAGCTGTCGCTTGAGAGCGAACTGAACCAGGGTTCGACGTTCACGGTCAGCCTCCCCTTGCCCTCCGCGGGAGACCGGTAATGTTCAGCGTTGTTCTCCATGGTACGGTCCATGTTCTCTCCGGCAAAGAATCGATCACCGAACCGAATCTGCCGGAACTCAATCGATACCTCGATGATTGCCTGCGCAGTTCTTCCGCGCGCGTGGTGCTGAATTTGTCCGAAATCCCGTTGTTCGACAGTCTCGGACTGGAATGGCTGCTGACCTCTGCCGAACGATGTGCGGAACGCGGGGGCCAACTGCAGATCGCGGCGGCGAATCCGTTGTGCCGGGATATACTCGGTGCGACCGGTGTCGCCGAACGGTTTGAGCACTTTGATGACGTCCGAACCGCCGTGCGGAGCTTCACCCGATGACCGCACTCACCTCGCCCGCTCCACACATTCCCGTTGACCTTCCCGCGAGCCTGCTGAGCCTGACGGGGAAGTCGGGGACCGCATCGTTCGGTCGCCTCGGTGACCGCCTGGTTTCATCCGGCCTGATCACCGAAGACGAACTGCAGACCGCGCTCACTGATTCACAGACTAAAGGACGAAAGCTCGGCGAGACCTTCGTCCAACTCGGGCTTGTCGAAGAGAAAGATCTCCTGCCGCTCGTCGCACAACAGTTGCGCGTACCCTTCGTCAACTTGCGACAAGGACTCGTCGACCCGGCGGCGATCAAGACCATCCCGCGCAACAAGGCCGAAGCGCTGTGCGCACTCGGTCTGTTCCGCGTGCGTGGCGTGCTCACGGTCGCGATGGCCGAACCGCAGAACCTGCTCCATCTGGACGAACTGGAACGCGTCACAAGACTGCGCATCCGCCCGGTGCTCGCGGCGCGATCGGCGATCGAAGCGCTGCTCCCGCGGTGTTACGAAGCCGACTTCAAAGTCGATAACGTTACCGCCGATCTCAGTGCCGACGCCGTGGAGATTTCCCCGGATGCCGTCCATCTCGATCTGCAAACCGCGCAGTCACAAGCGGACGAGAGCCCGGTCATCAGCCTCGTGAACTACATCATCGTCCATGCCGCGCGGCAACGGGCGAGTGATATCCACATCGAGCCCGGTTTGAAGCACACGGCCGTCCGGTTTCGCGTCGACGGCGAACTGCGCGAAGTCTTGCGGCCGCGAAAAGAATTTCATGCGGCCCTTGTCTCACGCATCAAAGTCATGGCGAAGATGGATATCGCCGAACAACGGATTCCGCAGGACGGCCGCATCAACGTCGTTGTCGAACGTCGGTCGATCGACCTGCGCTGTTCAACCTTGCCGACCGTGCAAGGGGAAAAGTGCGTGATGCGCGTGCTGGACCGCGCGAATGTCACGTTCAATCTTGATTCCCTCGGTATGCCGGATGCACAACTTAAGTCGATCAAGTCGATGCTGTCGAAGCCGTATGGGCTGGTCCTCGTCACCGGCCCCACCGGCAGCGGCAAAACGACGACGCTGTACTCCGCCATCGAACTGGTGAAGTCGGAAGCGAGGAACATCGTCACGGTCGAAGACCCGGTTGAATATCAGCTCGAACTGATCAACCAGGTGCAGGCCGCAAACAACCGGTCGCTGACCTTTGCGAGCGCGTTGCGATCGATTCTGCGGCAAGACCCCGACATCATCATGGTCGGTGAAATCCGCGACGCCGAGACAGCCGAAGTGGCGATCCAGGCGGCGCTCACCGGGCACCTCGTTCTCAGCACGCTGCACACCAACGACAGCGCAAGCGCGATCACCCGACTCATGGACATGGGCGTCGCATCGTACAAGATCTCCGCGGCGCTGGTCGGAGTCATCGCCCAGCGACTGGTGCGGACAATCTGCCCGGTTTGTCGGACGACGTACTATCCGCCGGAAGACGTGCTGCACACCCTGCACTACCAAGGGGATCACCGCCGGCAGTTTGCTCGCGGCGAAGGTTGCGATGCGTGCTTCGATTCCGGTTTCAAAGGCCGCGTGGGGATCTATGAAGTTCTGACCGCGACCAAAGAGATGCGGACATTAATCTCCGCGCAGGCCGACCTCGAAAAACTGCGGGAATGCATGCGCCGAAATGGTGATATCACTCTGCTGGATGCCGGGTTGAAATGCGCGGAGGAGGGCCGCACCAGCCTCGATGAAGTCCTGCGGGTCGCCCTCTACGAATAAGGATGGCGGCATGGCCACAGTGACGTTGCTCAAGAATCAGCCGAGCCTGTCTGTCGCGGGGACTCGCACACGAGTCGCGGCTCCGGTCAAACTGTCGGGCCGACGGGCGGTCAATAAGTCCGATCTGCTCGTGGTGACGACACAACTGTCGATCATGTGCCAGTCGGGGGTGGACCTCGCCGCGGCCCTGGACAACATCGCAAAGGAATGCCGCCACCCCGGGTTGAAGCCGATTCTGGTCGCCATTTCGGCCGACGTGAATGGCGGGACCTCGGCATCAGTAGCGCTGCGGAAGCACGCGGCCGTGTTCGGCGAAGCGTACGTCGCCAGTGTGGCTTCCGCGGAAGCCTCCGGGACGCTCACGGCCGTCCTCAAGCGATTGTGTGAACTGCTGAAGAACGAAATCCGCATGCGGAACGCGATCGTAGGCATCGTGGCCTATCCCGCGGTGCTCTCTCTGGTGGCCTTCGGGATTGTCACCGCACTCGTCTTCTTCGTGTTGCCGCAGTTTTCGAAGGTGTTTCAGAATCTCGGGCGACCTGCTCCGGCGTTCACGCAACTGCTGCTCGACACGGCGACTTTGCTGCGTGCGCAAGCTCACTGGGTTGCAGCGATTGTGGCGGTTATCGCGTTTGGACTGTTTCAGTTCAGTCGCACGGACACCTGGCGACGATACTTCGACCACCTGGTTCTGCATGCACCGATTCTCCGGCAGGCGACGCGGGCCCTCTTGTCCGGACGGTCGTTTCGCCTTTTGGGGACGTTGCTGGAGAGCGGCGTCCCGTTGCTGGAAGCGATCCGCTTGTGCCGCGGAGCGGTGCGGAATCGGCTATTCCTGACGTTGTTCGACAGCCTGGACCGTGAAGTGACCAACGGCCGCGGGATGGGAGCCGAAATTGCCCGGTCCGAGTTTGTCCCTCCTGGGGCAGCGCAGATGGTGCAGACGGCCGAGCGAAACGGACAACTCGGCAGCGTGCTGCAACTGATCGGACAGTACTACGAAGAGGAAGGCGAACAGTACATCAAGTCGGCAATGAAGATTGTCGAACCGGCGGTGATCGTGTTGATGGGCGTCGTTGTCGGCGGGGTCGTGATGAGCGTCATGCTGCCGCTGCTGGACGTGACCAGTGCCCAGCACTGATCGCCGCTAAAGAAAGAAGGAGCTCGCCGTGGCTGCGATTCGATCGGGACTGCTCACGCGTGCCTTGCCGGTTCTGTGCAGCCTCATCGCCGGCTATCTCGTGGCGCAGATTGATGTCGTCCCGAACTCGGTCCGTGCTGAGGTCCGTGAAACCACGCCCCGCGCGGCCTTTCAGGCGGGTTCTGAACGTTCGGAAGCGGTGTTGAAGGAAATCGCAGCCACGCTCAAAACTATGGACGGCCGCCTCGAGCGTCTCGAAAAAATCGCCGTGGACCGAAAGCTTCCCTGATTGAGGCCGAATGCAAAGCGCATCGACGATGACAGCCACCATTTTCAACTTGCCCCGGAGTGCGCCACCGCGTCGTCGTTTGTCGGCTTCAGGGACTGTGGTGGGAATCGACATCGGCAGTCAATCGATCAAGATTGTGCAGCTGGAGGCCGGAGCAGATCGGCTGCGCGTCTGCCGGACGGTGCCTCATGCGAACCCGCCGTCGGGCTTTCATCCGGAACTCTGGCTCGCCGAAATTGAGCGGACCTTGAGTTGTGCGTGGTCATCGCGGAACCGCTGGTGGCCCCTGCCCGCCGCTTGCGTGCTCTCGATGAGGATGATGACCTTCCGCACGGTCGAAGTTGCCGACTCTGCTGACGAATCTGCTCAGCAGCAGGCCTTGCAGGACGCGTTCAACGACGACAGCACAGTGTCGGCCGGGACCTCCGTGACTGAAGCGTGGTCGACGCACCTGGACGGCCCGTTACACGGCAGCCGCAATTACGCCCTGCTCGGTGTCGACGAACACTTTGCCGAAGGCTTGGCGGCGGTGTTGTGGCGCGGTGGTCTCGATTGCCGCATTCTGGACGGACCTCCGTTTGCGCTCGCACGCGCGATCGGCCGATCGGCAATCGAACCCGTGGCGGTCATCGACTGGGGCGACAGCGCGATGACGTTAACCATCGTGGTGGATGGTCGGCCGTATTACACGCGAATCTTGCGCGACTGCGAACTACGGGCCTTGACCGCGGCGATGATGCGTCCGCTTGATCTCGAAGCCGAACAGTGCCAGCAACTCCTCGTGGCCTACGGATTCTGCGAGATTGACACCGGTGTTGAGCCCAGCGACATGCGGTCGGTCCTCGGCGAGCTTTCGGAGCCGTATCTCCATCAGGTGCAGGATGAATTGCGGCGGACCTGGTCGTTCCTGCAGCAGTTGCCCGGGCAGACGCCGAAATCGGCCATCCTGCTGGGAGGCGGCGCTGCGGTGAAACGGAGCGTAGAGATCGTCCGCGAGGCGTTTCCGATTCCGATACACGTGTGGAGCTTGCCTTCCACGGCAATCACCCCGAGTGAGCACGATGCCTCGTTTGCAGCCGCGTATGCGGTGGCAGGCTTGTTGAAGAACCGATGAACGATCATCTCAATCTGCTGCCGGTCGCCGTGCGACGCCGTAACCGCTTCTGGTTGCGCTTGCGGCAGTGGTCGGCCATCTGGATGACGGTCGCGACCGCCTGCGTCGTGGGGACGCTGGTGCAGGTCTCGCGCGTGGCGGCGGAACGCTATCGCCTTCTCAAACTCGCGGAAGCGGTCAAGCCGTTGCGAACGACGCAGCAGGAACTGGATGCGAATCAGACCCGACTCAAAATCCTTCGTAGCCGCGAATCACTGCTGGCCATGCTCGATCGCATGGAACAGCCTGTGCAGTTGCTCGGCATCGTGGGTCATTCCGTCGGCGGGGATCGTCAGGAAGTGCAGGTCTATGACCTGATGATCATGCCGACGCAGGTCGTCCAGACGATCAAGGCTTCCGAGGCCGCGGCAACGCCGACGGGGACCACCCTGCCGACGACGCGCACGGTTGAACGGGCACAGCTGAAGATCGATGGCTTCGGCGTGGATGACCTCGCGGTGGCCCGATTTGTGGCCGGCCTTCGAGAAGCCGGAGTCTTTGAAACCGTCGCCTTGCGGTCATCTGTGCATGTGACATCCCTGCCAGGCGAGTGCCGTCAGTTCACTGTGGAGTGCGTGTTTCAATAGCGTCGTGATGCCGATGGATTTCGAGATTGCTCATGAGTCAGCCCGCGTCATCATCATTGCGAGTATTTGATCTCGGCCTGCATGCCGGCGGGCTGGGGGTTGTCCTCGTCATTGTGTATGGAGCGTGGGTCTTCGCCATTGAGCCGCTGCAACAGCAGCACGCCGGACTGGCCCAGCGCATCCACGATGAACGCCGCGTGCAGTCGCAAGGCGACGATATTCTTCGCCGCCACCGCGAAGTAGAAAAGCAGGTTGCGAACTATGAGGCGAGCTTTGCCCACGCCCTCACCCGCCTGCCGGAAACGCCGCGCGAGTCGGAGTTCCTCGCGCAGATCACGCATCTGGCTCGAACCTGCCAGCTGAAGATTCAGCGGTACCATCCGCGGGAACCAGTGAATGAAGGGACGCACACCGCGCTGGAGGTGCAACTCGACGCCACCGCCGACTATGCGGGCGTCTGCCAGTTTCTCGACGGTCTTCGCGGACTGACCCGACTCTGTCGCGTGACCCGGCTCCGCATTCATACCGTTGAATCCGACGGCACGAACCTGCCGGTCGAAATGATGTTGCGCATCTATTACGCGCCGCTCAGTAAACACGACGTGCAGGAGGCTCGTCATGGCTGAACGCAACACGGCCGCAAACCCGGCGGCGAACAAATTCAAACTGCTGCTGATCCCTGTCCTCGGCGTGATCATGCTCTACGTCCTCTTCGCGCCGGGAGAAGTCGCCCCCGTGCCGAAGCTGGTGGCGCGACCCCCGGTTTCGTCTTCGTCGACGGAAAGTGCCGTCGGAGTAACCGCAGTTACAGTACCCGGGGAACCGCAGGCTCAGCCCGTGAAATGGCCTTCCATCCCGCTGGCGGACGTGTTGCAAATCAACCCGTTCCAACGCCCCGAGTCCTTGAAATCCGTGCCGATTCCCCCGCCCCTCGAGACCGTTGAACCGATCACTCAGGCCGAGCCTGTTGAAGCCGTTCCGCCGCCGATCACCGCGGAACAGCAAGCCGCCCGTGAGGAAGCCATTCAGGACGCAATTCGCGCAGCGATGAAAACGCACCGGTTGTCAGCACTTGTGCGCACCCGCAAAGGGCTTGGTGCCATGGTCGGCGATCGCGTGGTGATGGTCGGTGACAAGCTGGATGATCGTTTCCGCATCGCCGCGATTCGCGCCGATGGTCTGGTCCTCGAGTTGATCGAACCCGCGGTCAAAACGGTTCCCGACACCGCGCCGCAATGACCGGCGTTTCCTCTCTTTTTCAGGTGATCACCGCTCAAGTTCCTGATCGCCGCCCGTGCCTTGCTGTGCTGGGCCAATTGTGAATCGGCAGAACCTGCCGTGCGATTTCGCCGCACGGGAGGTATGCCGTTTAATCTGTGCCGATCACGGTGATTCTCCCGAATATGACGGAACCCGCTCGGCGTTGATGCCGATCTCTCGATTACCGGTTGTGGTCGTGTGGCGACCGGCGGTCAGAATTCCGGGGGGCGATGCTCATATGTCTGTCTCGCAACGAAGAGCGAGCGCGATCACCTGGATCGCTTTCGTGACGTTCGGGATGGCGTGCGCCCCGACGACGGCGGCGGAGCCGTGGTACTCGTGGAAACGGCTGGTGCCCGGAAAGTCGACGCCGACGCAATCCTCGCCGGCACCGCGTCCGGCGTCCGCGCGTCCACCAGCGACTCAACCGGCGACCGCCTCCACGGCGACCACGCCCACATTTCAGAACCGTCAGCAGCGTGCGCCGATTTCAGCCGGAGCGACACCGCAATCGGCGGCCAGTAACACGCCGCGTGAGAAGCGCACCGCACCGCCACCCACCGTCGCGGATAGCGCGCCGCGCGGCGGACTGCCCGCCGTTCCCCGGAAGGTCGTCACGGCGCCGTCGGACGTTCCCCCGGAACCGACGCCGATCGTGCATCAGGTTTCGGACGAACAGTTCGTTCCACCACGCCTGACGCCGATCGATCATGAGCCGGTGATTCAGACCGTCTCTGCCGTCGTGCCTGCCCCACCGACCAAGATCATCGTGACGAAAGATCCGCAGCCAATGTGGCGACCGCGTGATCCGGCTGGTGACCCCCAGGCGACCGGGATCAAAGCCCGCTCCGCATATCAGCCGGCACCCAAAAGCGTTGTCCAAAGCGCCTCGTTCCAGCAGCCCGCGGAGATCCCACCGCCGCCCCCCGCAAGTCTTGAAACACCACCGGCCGCGAACAAGCAATTTCTGCTCCCGATCGACCAGACAAAGCCGCCTGCGACAGTGCAACTCACCCCCGCCGAAAACGGCAATGAGTTGATTTCGCTCACCGTCCGGGATGCTTCGCTCTCCGTCGTCCTCGGTTTGCTCGCCGAACAGCACGGCTTGAACATCGTCGCCGGCGGTGAAGTGGAGGGCCGGGTCACCGTCACGCTCAACAACGTCGGGCTCGATGACGCGCTCAACGCCCTGCTGACCGTCAACGGGTACAGCTGGCATCGCAACCGCAACATTCTGGTCGTGTCGAAAGTCACCACCGAGAGTAAATCATCGCCGGAACTGCGCGGCGTCACGTTGCGGGTGTTCCGGCTGAACTACATCTCCGCGGAAGACGTCGAACGTGTGGTGACCAGCCTGCTTTCCCCTGCCGGTCGGGCGGTGACCACGATGGTCGATTCCAAGAACACCCGCCGCACGCGCGAGGAAATCGTCGTCGAGGATCTCCCGGAATATCTCGCCCGCATCGAAGCGTATATCGCCGAAGTCGATGTCCCACCCCGCCAGGTGCTGATCGAAGCCCACGTCCTACAGGTCAGTCTGAAAGACGACCTGAAGCACGGCGTCGACATTCAGCACATGTTTGACATCAGCGGAACCAAGGTCTCACTGCAAACCACGGGGCTGGCGAATCCGAAGGCAAGCCCGGCGTTTTTCTTCGGCATCGACAACAACAACTTCCACTCACTGCTGGAAACATTGAAGACGACGACCGACGCCAAGACCCTGGCGACGCCGCAGGTGCTGTGTCTGAACGGGCAACATGCGAAGATCCAGATCGGGCAACAACTCGGGTTTCTGGTCACCACCACCACGCAGACCAGCACACTGCAGAACGTGAACTTCCTCGATGTCGGCGTGGTGCTGGATGTCACTCCGACGATCACCGACGAAGGTCTGGTGATGCTGCAGGTGAAGCCGGAAGTCTCGGGCGGACAGATCAACGCCGCCGGTTTGCCGCAGGAAGACACGACCGAAGTCGAAACGACGGTGATGCTCGCCGACGGCAGCGGGATGATCATCGGGGGGCTGATCAAGGAAGAAGACACCGAGGTGCAGACCAAGGTGCCGTACATCGGCGACATGTGGCTCACCGGGCGGCTGTTCCAGCGCCGCACGGTCGTGCGTCAGCGGAACGAAGTGATTATCGCGCTGGTTCCTTACATCGTTCCGCATCCGGATCCGCGGATTCTCGGCATGGACCGGGGTCTCGACCGTGCCCGCACGCGCCTCGTGACTCCAGAACTGGACCGCTTCGATCGCCGCGAATGGGAACCCGATCTGCCCGATGCGATCCGCAATCCGCGGATGCCGTTCTCCGGTGAAATCAAGCGGCGGATTAAGGATCCGTATGCGACGAGCCACCCGCCGTTGCTGAATCCGGCACCGTAGGGATCTTCACGATTTCTTGATCCCTGGTTCGTGCAATCCCCGCCGTCGCGAGTGATAATCCGGCGATCGATTCACAATCAAATTCTGCAGTGGAGCGGGACCCATGCCGCGCATTGACCGGCGGACGTTCTTTGGTGCGGCTCTGACTGGCGCCGCAGCGTGGTCTTACAGTTCTCGCTCATGGGCCGCGGAAACAACGCCCAGCGCACCGACTCCGCTATCCCTGCCCGTTCGCGGTCCTGACACCTTGTTTCTGACATGGCAGGCGGACCCCACGACCACCATGACCGTGCAGTGGGTCGGTCCGGACTCGACCACCGAAACGGCGATTCATTACGCCACTGTCGAAAACCCGGTCTATCAAATCGCGCGCACGATTCTCAAGCCGTATCCGAACACCGATCTGAAAGTGCATCGGTGCGAGATGACCGGTTTAAGACCCGGAACGGAATATCAGTTTCAAATTGGCAAAGCGGAACCCACCTTTCGGTTTCGCACGATGCCGGCCAAGGCCACGAACATGATCACATTTGTCTCCGGCGGGGATGCCGGGATCGATCAGCACGCGGTCAACACGAACATTCTTGCCGCGAAGCAGGATCCGTATTTCGCGCTGATTGCCGGTGACTTGGCGTATGACAACGGCCGCGCGCCGGCGACATTCACCCGCTTCCTGCAGAACTATCGGGCCCACATGGTCGACAGCCAGGGACGCCTGATCCCCATGCTGAGCTGCATCGGCAATCACGAAGTCGACGGTGGATACCGCGGTCAACGCGCGAAGTCGCCGCAGTATCTCAGCGTCTTCGACGGCCTGTTTTCCGAGAAGACGTTCGGCGTAGTGGATATCGGCGACTATCTCAGCCTCGTGCTGCTCGACACCGATCACATCGAGCCGATCGCGGGTGAACAAACCGCGTGGCTCGAGCAGACGCTCGCTGACCGACAGTCGCGATCGCATTTGATCGTGGCCAATCATGTCCCCGCGTATCCGTCATACCGCACGCCAACCGGGGCGAAACTCGAAGCCGGCACCGGCGCAGACCAGCGGAAACATTGGTGCCCCCTGTTCGAGCGGTACAACGTCGACGTGGTCCTCGAACATCACGACCACATGTTTAAGCGGACGCACCCGCTCATCGACGGCCGCAAAGATCGCAACGGCGTCGTCTACCTCGGCGACGGTTCGTGGGGCAAGTTACGGATTCCGAAGAAGCCCGAAGAACGGCCGTACCTCGCGGCGTACAGCTCGGCCTATCACATGACGGTGCACCGGCTGGAAGGCGAGCAGCGGTTTCACGTGGCGCTAGAAGAATCTGGCAAGATTGCCGATGTCTGCGTGACCACGAGCAAGCGGGCGGCGTCACGCAGTTCCTGAGTTCGACGATTCCGTCGCACTCAGCGCCTGGGGCACGAAGGATGTTCCGGCGAGTCGCTGGCGTTCCGCATCACTCAGCATGCCGCGGAAGGTGAACTCGACCACCGCGCGATACTGCTGGCACAACGGCACCGACCGGCCTACGAAGTAGTTCGTGAACATCGTCCCGTAGAGCAGGTTGCCGATCGAGTCGAGCAGGTCGTCGATTTCCAGATCGTTGCGCAATCGCCCGGAGTCGATCAGCTGCTGGTAGAAATCGCGCCAACGTTGCCGCCGCGCATCACGGTAGATGAAGAACGTCGGCTGCGGACGATCCCGGAAGATCGCCCGTTCCTGAATCAGCAGTTCGATGTGCTGCGGATTCGCATCAAAGAACTGCAGGAACAGCCAGATCGATTGGGCGATCCGCGCGAACGGATCGTCGTCCGACGTGACCGCTTGGTTCAGCACGATCTGGAGATCCTGCATCCCCTGATCGACGCAGGCCAGAAACAGTTCCTGCTTGCCGCTGAAATAAAGGTACAGCGTTCCCTTCGCAATCCCGAGTTCGCTGGCGACGCGGTCCATTTCGCAATCGGCGTAACCGAGCTTGGCAAACAGCCGAGTGGCGACGCGGACGATTTCCCGGCGGCGCTGCACTTTGCGCGATTCCACCGGGGAAGAAACGGGCACGGCGGGCAAACCTGCTGAGTCGTTAGACATCTTAAAGATCACACGGATTGCCGTGCGCGATGGGCGGAAGGGACTTGAAAAGTCTTTTCAACAGACTAAGATACGGGAATGTCGATCTGACTGACCAGTCAGTCATACGCGATTTCTTCTGGAAATGCGAGCATAACTTGGTGACTTCGACAGGATTTCCCCTGTTTCAACGCGGCTGCACCCTCATGCTGGTGGTTTTCCTCATCGGCATGAGTGGTTGCCAGAAGGCCGCTCCCCCGCTGGCGCTTCCGAAGCCTCCAGAGGTGATTGTCGCGCGGCCGGTCGCCCAGACGGTGACCGATTTCGAAGAGTACACCGGCCGGCTCGCGTCGATCAAAATGGCAGATCTTCGCGCGCGTGTGAGCGGCTATCTTGAAGATGTGCAGTTCACTGACGGCGCGGATGTCGCCGAAGGGACCGCCCTCTTCCGCATCGATCCCCGACCGTTTCAATCGGCGACGGAACAGGCCGAGGGAAATGTGATGCAGACGGAAGCCCGCCTCGAACGGCTGCGCAAGCAGGAAGACCGTCTCAAGCAGTTGACCGAGAAAAACTTCACGGCGATCGAGTCGTACGAACAAAGCCAGTACGACCGGATGGAAGCCGAAGCCGCGTTGAAAACTGCCAAGGCCTCGCGCGATCTGGCGAATCTGAATCTGGAGTTCACGGAGATTACCGCCCCCTTCGCGGGTCGCATCAGCCGGCGGCTGATCGATCCCGGCAATCTCGTCCGGGCGGACGAAACGCCCCTGGCGGTGCTGGTCTCGTTAGATCCGATCTACGCCTACTTCGATGTCGATGAACGGACGGTGTTGAAAGTCCGTCGACTCATCGCAGAAGGAAAAATGAGTTCCGCCCGGGAGAAGGCCATCGAGGTCGAACTGGGTCTTGCGGACGAAACCGAATACACGCTCAAGGGCCGCGTCAACTTCGTGGACAACCAGATCTCCGCAACGACCGGCACGCTGCGGTTGCGGGCTGAGATCGACAACCCGCGGAAGCTGCTGGCACCGGGGATGTTCGTCCGCGTGAAAGTTCCCATCGGCTTGCCGCGCGATGCGTTGCTCGTGCCCGAAGAATCGCTCGGATCCGATCAGGGGCACCGCTTCGTCTACACGCTCAACGACAAAGACGAAGTGCAATACCGTCGGATTACCGCCGGGCGACTCAGCCAGGGCCTGCGCGTCGTGAATGAGGGCTTGAACAGCGACGAGCGCGTTGTTGTCTCGGGGCTGCAGCGCGTGCGCCCGGGGATTAAGGTCGCGCCGAAACTGGAAGAAGGGCGAGCCGACGTGAAAGCTCCAACTCCTGCAGGAGCGTCCGGTCATGCGCTGCTCGTGAAGCCGCAAGAGGCGACGAAGGCCGCAGCAAGCTCCACGGCCGCGGCGGCGAACTGAGCGGCGCGAGTTGGATCTTCTCCGATCCCCTTGGCAATGACAGATGTTTTGTCGGTTCTTCATTGATCGGCCGATTTTCGCGACGGTGTTGTCGATCGTCGTGACTCTCGCCGGTGCGCTTGCCGGGATGCAGTTGCCGATCGCGCAGTATCCGCCCGTTACTCCGCCGACAGTCCAGGTCGACTGTAACTATCCCGGCGCGAACGCCCGCGTCGTTGCGGAAACGATTGCCGCGCCGATTGAGCAGCAGGTCAACGGTGTGCAGGACATGCTCTACATGTCCTCCCAGAGCACGAGCGACGGGTCCTATACCCTCACGGTGACATTCAAGACCGGTGTGGATCTCAATCTGGCCCAGGTGCTCGTGCAGAATCGGGTTAGCCTGGCGATGCCGCAGTTGCCGGACGTGGTCCGCGCGACCGGGGTGACGACGAAGAAACGTTCGCCGGACATCCTGCTGGTCGCGAGTCTGAACTCCCCCGATGGCCGCTACGATCAGTTGTATCTGAGCAACTACGCCCTGCGGTATGTGCGCGACGAATTGTCGCGGTTACCCGGGATCAGCGAGGTGCTGCTCTTCGGTCAGCGTGACTTTGCGATGCGCGTGTGGGTTGATCCCGATTTGCTCGCCGAACGGCATCTCACGGTCACCGATGTCATGGGGGCGCTCCGCGAACAGAATCTGCAGGTGGCAGCGGGTTCCGTAGGGCAGCCGCCGTCATCGGGGACGGCACTGCGACAGCTGCCCATCTCGGTGGTCGGTCGCCTGACAACAGTCGAAGAATTTGAAAATGTGATCGTGCGGTCGGAACATCAGGGAGGGCTGGTCCGCCTTAAGGATGTCGCCCGGCTCGAACTCGGCGCGCGAAGCCAGGACATTAACAACCGCTTCGATCGCAAACCGACCATTGGCCTCGCAATTTTTCAGTTGCCCGATGCGAATGCTCTCGCCACGGCGGATCTGATCCAGGCGAAGATGGAAGAACTGTCGGTCGCCTTTCCGGAAGGCGTGGCGTTCGAGATCGGTTACAACACCACGCCGTTCATTCGCGAATCAATTCAGGAAGTGTTCAATGCGCTGCGCGATGCGATCATTCTCGTCGCGCTCGTGGTGCTCGTCTTCCTGCAAGGCTGGCGGCCCGCAATCATCCCGCTGATTGCCGTGCCTGTGGCGATCATCGGCACGTTCGCCGCGATGGCGGTCGTTGGTTTCAGCTTGAACAATCTCACGCTCTTCGGACTGGTGCTGGCGATCGGCATCGTGGTCGATGATGCGATCGTCGTGGTGGAAGCGGTTGAGCATCACATCGAGCATGGACTCGCGCCGCGTGAGGCGGCGATTCGCGCGATGGATGAGGTTGCCAGCCCCGTGATTGCTGTCGGTCTGGTGCTCAGCGCGGTCTTCATTCCGTGTGCGTTTATCTCGGGCATCGTCGGGCAATTCTTCCGGCAGTTCGCGCTCACCATTGCCATTTCCACCATCCTGTCGATGATCAACTCGCTGACGCTCAGCCCGGCTCTCGCGGCGCTGCTGCTGCGTCCGCGCAATGCGAAACGCGATCCGCTGACGTGGCTCATCGATCTGCTGCTCGGCTGGTTCTTCCGGCTGTTCAACTGGACGTTCCGCACGGGTACGTCGGCCTACGTCGGACTGGTCGGCCGGCTGCTGCGTGTGCCGGCGCTGGTCATGGTGATCTATGCCGGGCTCCTCGGACTCACATGGTGGGGGCTCGGTCAATTGCCGACCGGCTTCATCCCGCCGCAGGATAAGGGATATCTGCTCGCAAGCGTGCAGTTGCCGGACGCCGCCGCCGCCGGGCGAACACGCGAGGTTATCCGCCGTATTGAGGAAATCGCGCTGGAGACGCCCGGCGTCAAGAACGTCAACTCGGTGGCGGGGAACTCATTCCTTTTGAGCGCGTACGGCTCGAACTTCGGGTCGATGTTCATCATCCTTGACGAGTTTCACCATCGTCGTGAACCGGAGCTATCGTCCGACAAGATTCTGGCCAAGCTTCGCAAGCGTTACACCGAAGAATTCCCCGAAGCGACCGTGAGCATCTTCCCGCCGCCGGCGGTGAACGGGCTCGGTCGCGCGGGTGGTTTCCGGTTGATGGTCGAAAGTCGCGGGGATGTCGATCTGCTCGGCCTGCAGCAGCAGACGGACAACATCATCGATCTGGGGAACAAGGCCCCGGGAATCGCTGGACTGTTCACCGTTTACAAGGCGAATTCCCCGCAATACTACGCGGACATCGACCGCACCGCGTGTCTGCAGAAGGGCGTCGCACTCGCCGATGTCTTCACCACGCTGCAATCCACGCTGGGATCGCGATACGTTAATGACTTCAACCGCTTCGGTCGCACGTGGCAGGTGAACGTGCAGGCCGATGCGCGGTTCCGGAATGACGTGTGGGATGTCCCGCGGCTCAAGGTGCGGAACAACGTGGGCGAGATGATTCCGCTGGGGGCCGTGTGTACCGTCAAGGAAAGCAGCAGCCCGCTGGTGCTCACCCGGTACAACATGTATCCGGCCGCGGCCATCAACGGCAACACGGCGGCGGGCATCAGCACCGGGCAGGGGCTTGCCATCATGGAAGACCTCTGCAATCGCGAACTTCCCCGAAACATGGCGTTCGAGTGGACCGAACTCGCTTACCTCGAGCGGACCGCCGGCAACACCGGGATGGTCGTCTTCACGTTCTCCGTGGTCTTTGTATTTCTCGTGCTGGCCGCGCTGTATGAAAGCTGGGCGTTGCCGCTCGCGGTGATCTTGGTGGTGCCGATGTGTGTGCTGAGTTCGATCGCCGGCGTCGGCTACGCGAACATGGACATCAATATTTTCACCCAGATCGGTTTCGTCGTGCTGATCGGTCTCGCGTGCAAAAACGCAATTCTGATCGTGGAATTTGCTCGTTCGCGGCGACACGAGGGGCATCCGATCCGCGAGTCGACTCTCGAAGCGTGTCAGCTGCGCTTGCGGCCGATCATGATGACGTCGTTCGCGTTCATCCTCGGCGTGTTGCCGCTGGTCGTGGCCAATGGAGCCGGTGCGGAAATGCGGCGGGCGCTGGGCACCGCGGTCTTCAGCGGGATGCTCGGCGTGACGCTGTTCGGGATCGTCCTGACACCGGTGTTTTTCTACGTGATTGAGAATTTCGCGGAGTGGTCGCCGTTCGCGAACAGCATGTTTCCCCGAGGCGGAGCCCGGATGCTGGACTGGTTACGACTCGGACCATTGCGGCGTGGATTCGGCCGCGTCGGTGCGACACTCGCCGCGATCGACCGCCGGTGGTTGCGCCGCAAAGGACTACCCACCAGCACGCCGCCGGCGGCCACCGTGTCGCAATCCGTGGATCATCCGGTCGGGTGATCGCGATTTCGTTTTGTTTCGGATAGTGCCATGTTTTCGCGGTTTTTTATCGACCGGCCGATCTTTGCCTCGGTGCTGTCGATCATCATCACTTTGGCCGGCGCGATCGCAGTTTTTTCGCTGCCGGTCACGCAATATCCGGAAATCACGCCGCCCACGGTGGAAGTCTCGGCATTCTACCCCGGCGCGAATTCACGCGTAGTCAGCGATACCGTTGCCGCACCGATCGAACAGTACGTCAACGGCGTCGAGGGCATGCTCTATATGTCTTCGCAGTGCACGAACGACGGCGCGTACACCCTCACCGTCACATTCCGCCCGGAGACGGACCTCAACCTCGCGCAGGTGCTGGTGCAGAATCGCGTCGCGCTTGCGCAGCCAGTGTTGCCAAGTCTGGTGACCCGCCGCGGCGTGAACGTGAAGAAGAAGTCGCCCAGCGTGCTGATGATCGTCAACCTGTTCTCGCCGGATGAAAGCCGCGACAACCTGTACCTCAGCAACTACGCCACCATTCAGCTGCGGGATGAACTTTCACGTTTGTCTGGCGTCGGCGACATCACGTTCATGGGACAGCGCGACTACAGCATGCGCGTGTGGCTCGACCCGGACAAACTCGCGAGTCTCGATCTCACCGCGAACGATGTCATTCACGCCATTGAACAGCAGAACGTGCAAGTCGCCGCGGGTCAGATCGGTCAGCCCCCGGCTCCGTCGGATCAAGTCTTTCAGTTCACGATGACGACGCTGGGACGCCTCAGTGATGAAAGCCAGTTTGCGGAAATGATCATTCACTCCGATCCGGACGGGCGCATCATCCGCATCAAAGATGTCGCGCGGACGGAACTCGGCGCGCTCGGTTATGACCAGGAGTGTACCCTCGACGGCAGTCCGTCGGTCGCGCTCTCCGTGTATCAGTTGCCCGGATCGAACGCCCTCAGCACGGCCGATCGGGTGCGGCAGAAGATGGCGGAACTACGCACGCGGTTTCCGGAAGGCGTGGATTACGCGATCGTCTATGACACGACGCCGTTCATTCAGGAGTCGGTCAATGAAGTGTTCCACTCGCTGCGTGATGCGGTGGTGCTCGTGGCGGTCGTGGTGCTTGTCTTTCTGCAGGGGTGGCGGGCCGCGGTGATTCCGCTCGTCGCAGTGCCCGTGGCAATCGTCGGCACCTTCGCGGCGATGGTCGGCTTCAGCTTCAGTCTGAACACCCTGACGCTATTCGGTCTCGTTTTGGCGATCGGGATCGTCGTCGATGATGCGATCGTGGTCGTCGAAGCGATTGAGCATCACATCGAGCACGGGATGGCCCCGCGCGATGCCGCGATTCAGGCAATGGACGAAGTCTCCGGGCCGGTCATTGCCGTGGCCCTCGTGCTAACGGCGGTGTTCGTGCCGTGTGTATTTATTACGGGGATTGTCGGCAAATTCTTTCAGCAGTTCGCGCTCACGATTGCGATTTCCACGGTGATCTCGGCGTTCAATTCGCTGACGCTCAGCCCGGCGCTGGCGGTGCTGCTGCTCAAGCCGCGCGTGGCCGGACAGCATGAAGCACTGCCACGACTGGCGTTTTGGATCACGGGTGGAATTGTCGGTTACTGGTGGGGCGGCGAGCTGCTGGCCGAGGCGTTCAGTCGGGCATCGATTGCTCATCCCGCATGGCTGCCCGCACTGCTGGCCACCGTCATTGGAATCGGCGTCGGCTGGCTGACCGCCCCGTGGTTGAATCGCGGGTTGACGTGGTTCTTCGGCGCGTTCAACGTGGTGTTCGGCTGGATCACTGAAGCCTACGTCCGCACGGTTGGCGGTCTGCTGCGTGTGAACATTGTCGTGCTGGCCGTGTATGGCGGGCTGCTCTATGCGACGTGGTATCTCTTCGAAACGACCCCCACCGGTTTCATTCCCGCGCAGGATAAAGGCTATTTGCTGGTCAACGTGCAACTGCCCGATTCCGCATCGCTGGATCGCACGAGCGAAGTCATGGCCCGGATGGAGACCCAGCTCAAGGACATTCCTGGAATTCGCAACACCGTTGGGATCGCGGGCCAGTCGCTGCTGCTGGGCGCGAACGCACCGAACTTCGGTTCGTTCTACCTGATGCTGGAGGAATTCCATCATCGCGCCCATGACCATTTGACAGCGGATTTGATCGGCGAGCGCGTCAAAGAAAAGCTCGACGCGGAGAATCCCGAGGCGCTGGTCAACGTACTCGGCGCACCGCCCGTGGAGGGTCTCGGCACCGCCGGCGGATTCAAGCTGGTGATCGAAGACCGCGGCGATAACGGACTCGGAGCGCTGCAGCAGACCAGTCAGGCGATGGTGGAAGAGGGGGCGAAGACGCCGGGTCTTGCGGCCCTCTTCACGAGTTTCCGTGCCGACACGCCGTGGTTGTTCCTCGATGTCGACCGGGATGCCGCCAAGACGATGGGCGTCTCCATCGCGGAACTGTTCAACACGCTGCAGACCAACTTCGGCTCGCTGTACGTCAACGACTTCAACCGTTTCGGCCGCACCTGGCAGGTGAACGTGCAGGCCGATTCCGGCTATCGCATGCAGGTCGAAGATTTGAAGCGACTGAAGGTTCGCAACGATGAAGGCCACATGGTGCCGCTCGCCGCGGTGGCGACGCCGCGCGAAACGAGTGGCCCGGTAATGATCGTGCGGTACAACTTGTACCCGTCGGCGATGATCAATCTGAACGCCGCGCCGGGAACAAGCTCGGGTCAGGCGATTGAGCGCATGCGGGCGGTCGCCGATGCGCACGTCATGCCCTCCATGCGGGCCGAGTGGACCGAACTCGCGTTCCTGCAGCTCGAAGCCGGCAACACCGCCATGTATGCGTTCGTGCTCGCCGTGGTGCTCGTGTTCCTCGTGCTCGCGGCGCAGTATGAGAGCTGGGCATTGCCGCTGGCGGTGATTCTCGTGGTGCCGATGTGCCTGTTATGCTCGGTCGCCGGCGTGCAGGGAGCGCAACTCGACGTCAATATTTTCACGCAGATCGGCTTCGTGGTGCTGGTGGGACTGGCGTGCAAGAACGCGATTCTGATCGTGGAATTCGCCCGCGCGCGCCGCATGGCCGGAGTTCCCCGCCGCGAGGCTACGCTGGAGGCCTGCCGATTACGATTGCGGCCGATCATGATGACATCCTTCGCGTTCATCCTCGGCGTGGTGCCGCTGATGATCGGCCAGGGAGCCGGGGCGGAAATGCGGCACACGCTCGGCACCGCCGTGTTCTGGGGGATGCTCGGCGTCACGATGTTCGGCATTTTCCTCACACCCGTTTTTTACGACGTGATCCAAGCCTTCGTCGACTGGCGGGATCGTCGAAAAGCGTTGAAGGCGGACACGCCGGTTGCCGCCGTACTGGTCGCCCCGGCACATTGAGCGAATTCTGCCGCCCGCTGAGAATTTTCCATCAATCGCCCCTTGCGGGATAGACGATCTGTCTATACGATGGCGGTTGGTTGAAGGCAAAAGACCTGAAGAAGGGGTCGGAATTCCATGGCACGGACTCCGCAAGATATCACTGATGCTGAACTGGCCGTACTGCAGGTCTTGTGGGAGCAGGGAACGGCCACCGTCCGGGAATTGACCGAACGGCTCTACAAGGAATGCACGCTCTCGCTGACCGCGACCGTGCAGAAGCTGCTGGAACGGCTCGAAGGCAAAAAATGCGTCAAGCGTGACCGGAAGACCTGGCCCCATCAGTTCGCCGCCATATTGAAGCGCGAGGAATTGATCACGCGACAGTTGCAGACCACCGCCAACAAGCTGTGTGAGGGCGAACTGCATCCCCTGCTCACCTGCCTGGTGAAAGCCAAAGGCCTGTCGGCGGAAGACCGTGAGTCGCTCCGCGGGCTGCTCGACAGTCTCGAAGAGGAAGGCAAGCAATAGTCGTCACCACTAGGTGACGGAACGCGGAAGCGCTGCGCTTTGCGGCAGCGCTCGGGAGAGGCGCCGTGAATCCCTTCCTGAACATGGCGATCGTGAATGCCGTCACGGTCATTCCCCTGGCCCTTCTGGCGACCTGGCTGTTTCGTCGCGGTGGCAACGCTCCTCTTCAGCACGCCGTCTGGGTGCTGGTGCTGGTCAAGCTGATTACGCCCCCGCTCGTTAGCCTGCCGATGGAATTCGCGGTTCTGCCGGCACCGGCGTCCACCGTGCGGATGACCTCCGTTGCTATCGAACCCCAAATGCAATCCCTGTCCACGCCGGGTTCTCCAACGCAACTGCCAGTCAAACCGCAGCACACTCCCGCAACGGCTTCGTCGGCGAGCGCACCCATAGGGTACGCCAACGTGTATTGGTCGACGGTCCTCTTCGCGATCTGGGCGGCTGGCTCGGTCATCTGGATCGTTGTGCAATCGGTCCGCGGATTGCGGTTCGAATCCCTGATTCTGCGCCGCAGTCAATGTCCGGATGACTTGCAGTCCGAGTGCACCGAACTCGCCCAGCGGCTCGGCATTGTGCACGTCCCGCGCGTTTGTGTGATCGATGCGCCGATGTCGCCGATGCTGTGGGGCTTTGGGCGACGGGCCAAGCTGCTGTTCCCGGTTAAACTCGCCGCGCGATTGCCAGAAGAGGGTCGCGCCACGCTATTGATGCATGAACTCGCGCACTACCGTCGCGGTGATCACCGTGTGCGGCTGCTGGAACTGCTGGTGACCGGCCTTTTCTGGTGGCACCCGGTTGTCTGGTGGGCTCGCCGCAAGATTGAAGAAGCCGAAGAAGAATGCTGCGATGCGTGGGTCGTCGAGCAGTTTCCCCAGTCGCCGCGCCGCTATGCCGAAGCTTTGCTGGACACCATTGATTTTCTGTGCGAACAGAAGCGAGCGTTGCCGCCGCTGGCCAGCGGTCTGGGACAGGCCCCGTTCCTGCGCCGCCGGCTTACGCAAATTATGCAAGGCGCCACGCTGCCGCCGATTCAGACCACAACGCGCTGGGCTCTTGCTGGTTTGGCCCTCGCGCTCTTACCACTGCAACCATTTTCGTTGAGCGCGGCCATCCCGGAGCGTATCTCCGCTGTCTCGACGGC
Organism: Planctomycetaceae bacterium; assembly: GCA_035686985.1. Classification (GTDB taxonomy): domain Bacteria; phylum Planctomycetota; class Planctomycetia; order Planctomycetales; family Planctomycetaceae; genus DSVQ01. Next base: position 24,023 of record DASRYX010000363.1, read on the forward strand.
GGACGACATTCAAGTGGATCTGGGAAAAAGTTCGACGTCCGGCATCCAGTCGAAACGCTCGACCGCACAGCGTCGAACCGCGGCCGCCGACGAAAACACGCTTCCCACGACGCCTCCCCTGCCCCGCGCACCGAATCGTCCGGCACGGACGCGCAAAGCCGGCGAGATCTGGTCGACTGCGGTGTCGCCGGATGGTCGGTTTGTGATTCGCATCAGCACGCTGCATCGGATCACACTGACTGACGTGTCGCGTGAGATCGACATGGATCTCAGCTCGCAGCCGTTTTCCGCGGTCGCCTTCCTGCCCGACAGCCGGTCGTTTCTCACCGTGGGACACACCGACGGCCGCATTCTGCAGTGGGACGCCGCCAGCGGAAAAGTGCTCCGTTCCCTTCTTGACGAACAGGTTTCCAGCTGGAACACGGTGGCGGTTTCTCCGGAAGGCGAACGCCTCGTTGTCGGCTCGCGCACCGGGCAGATTGTCGTCTTTGATTTCAACCTGAATGAACCGACCCTGTCACTGACGGCCCCCGCCGCAGTCAACAGCGTGCGGTTCTCACCGAATGGCCAGTTGATTGCCGCCGCCTGCGGAAACTGGATGACCACGGCCTCGGGCCAGGTGCTCGTCTATGACGCTTCCGAACCGCGCCTGGTGCACAAGCTCGCGTCGGTTTCGTCAGGTGCCGTCTCGTTCGCCAGCGATGAAGAACTCATCGTCGGTGGTTGGAACGGTCGCGTGCAGTTGTGGAATCTCACATCGGGTCAGGTCGTCGCCGAAGCGACCATCGACAAGAATCTCGTTGCGGCCGCGTCGTTCTCCGCCGACAATCCGGCGTTGCGCGAAGCCGAATTGTCACCCGTCTCGGCCACGCCGACCCAGGACGACAACGACTCATTCCTGCGCGGCTTCTTCGACGCCACACCATAACCGTCGCGACCGAAAGAGGAATCGATGTTTCACCGATATGGCTTGGCGGTCGGTTTGCTGATTCTTTGTCCGTCACTCGCCGCGGGTCAAGATCCGTCACCAACGTCCTCGGGAACGGGCCGGGCACTGATTCTCTGCGGGCTCTCCGGCGATCGGGATCATCACAAGCTCTTCTCGCAGACATTAACCACGCTGTCAACGGGCCTGTCCGCACGATGTGACATTGCCCCGCAGGCGGTGACACTGCTCACCGGCGATGAGCCCGCGTCCGATGATCCGGAGTTCATCCGACAATCTCCGCGAGCCACCCGCGAGCAGATTGCGGAGACGGTGGCGAAGCTCAAGGTGGAACTTTCGGCGGATGATCGTCTGTGGGTGATTGTGCTGGGACATACTTACTATGACGGTCGCGTGTCGTGGTTGAATCTGCCTGGCCCGGACCTGTCGCACACCGATTTCGCCAAGCTCTTCGAGGACGTGCCCTGCCGCGAGCAAATCTTCGTGCTGACCACCTCGACCAGCGGTAACTGGATCAAGCCGCTTTCCGCCAAGGGCCGCACCGTGCTGGCAGCGACGGAGACCGATTGGGAGACCAATGAGACCGAATTCCCGCACGAGCTGGCCCGACTGATGGCGGCCGAAGATTTCACCACCAAGGATCTCGATGCGGATCAGGATGGCAAATTCACTATGCTTGATCTCTACGTCACGACCGTTCGGAATCTTGCTCAGTCTTATTTTGGTGGCGAACTGCTGGCAACCGAGCACGCTTTGCTGGACGACGACGGCGATGGGCGTGGCACCGAACTGCAGGTCGACTATCTCACTGTCGACCTTGGCGGGCGATTGCAGCCGAATCGCCCGTTCAAACCGCCCACACCGTCGCGCGGTGACGGGCTGCTTGCGAAGACAATCGTCTTGAAGTCGGTGGACACGCTCCCCGAATTTCCGCCCGCCGATGCGCTCGATGTCTACCCCCCGCGCGAGCAATAGCCGCCTCCGCGGTTGAGCGAAAGCGTTCGATCCACGGGCGTGGTTGCGGTGCGGATGCCGAGGTGAGATCATTCCGCCTGCGCGACGGAACCGCTCTCACTCGGGAAGAACACGCCATGTCCTGGACGTATGCCGATCTGGCCAAGATGATCGATCACTCGCTGTTGAATCCGACGCTCACGACGGCGGACCTCGAAGCGGGCATCCGTCTCGCGCTCGCCTACGATGTGGCCAGTGTCTGTATCATGCCGTACGCTTTGCAACATTGTGCGGACATGCTCCGCGGCAGCACGGTCAAGGCGAGCACCACCATCGGCTTCCCTCACGGCGGCCATACGACGGCCATCAAGCGCGCCGAAGCCGAGCGCGCGATCGCCGATGGCTGCGAAGAACTCGACATGGTGGTCAACATCAGCCAGGTGCTCAGCGGCCAATGGGACTACGTTCGCAGTGATATCCGGGCCGTGATCGAGGTCGCCCACGCGGCGGGGCAAAAGGTGAAAGTCATCTTCGAGAATTGTTATCTCAACGATGACCAGAAGATCCAGCTCTGTCGGATCTGCTCCGAGCTCAACGCGGACTGGGTAAAAACGTCGACGGGATACGGGACCAGCGGCGCGACAATGGACGATCTGAAGCTCATGCGGCAGCATTCCGCGCCGCATGTGCAGGTGAAAGCCGCTGGCGGGGTCCGCGATCTTGCGACCCTTCTGCAAGTCCGCGAGATCGGTGTCACGCGGTGTGGTGCCAGTCGCACTAAAGAAATGCTGGATGAAGCGCGCGCCCAGCTCGGGATGCCGCCGATCGATATCAACGCATCAGGAAAGCTCGGCAGCTATTGAGTCTTCCCTGACAAAGTCATTTCGGTGGAACGAGTTCCTGGGCGTGAATGTCGATGCGGGTGATGAGCACCTCGGCGCCGCCGGCCGCGTCGCTGCAATCGACCTGAGCACCGATGCGATCAATGTCCGTCGTCCCGAGGGGACGCGAGGTCAGCAGACGGAAGTCGTCGCTGCCCGGCGCGGCCATCAGAAAGTAGACCATGACCCCTCGCCGGATCAGTCGCAAACGGCCCTCGGTCGGATACTCCGAGAAACCCTCGGAGTAGTACACCGTCGATTTCGCGGCCGTCGGCATGTTCCAGGCACAATTGAGCGACATACCCGTCGTGGTCCGGCGGACTTCAAAGCCGGCTTCGTAAGAGGCATTCATTTTGAACTTGAAGCTCAAGCCTGAACCCCACGCCTCTTTCACCGGCGTGGTCTTCAGCTGCTCATAGTCGAGCGTGGCGACAAAGTCTCCTTTGATCCTCGCGCGGGGTGTAAACCCGGCGACCGTGGCCCCCTTCTGTTCCCCGGCGGGAAACGTCATCTTCAGCCCTTGCGGAGTGGCCTTCAGAAAACGCGAGATTTTGGCATCCCAGAGATAGCCAAACTTCTGTGGGTCGAGCGACGTTTTCGTCATGTCGTATTCAAGACGTGCCGGCAGCGTGGCCTCGACATTGTGCAGGTTCTTTTCCGGGCCCTCCGCAAGCTCCTGATCCGCTACGGCAGGCAACTCGCGCGGCCACTCCCCGCGATATCGCACCTGGCGAACACGGGCAGTCGATTCATTGACGTAATGAAAGAACCCGAAGTGCCGTTGATTCGTCGGTTCAATGGCGTGAGAAAACACTTCGTCGCCGTTCAGCACGATCGACAGCTCATCGCCACGGACCTGAAAGCGGACCGCGTTCCAATCCTGTTTCTTCAGCGGCAGCGGCTTCGATGAATTGACGGCGGTGACATTCGCTGGCGAAACACCGGTGCGGTCATAGCGTCCATCGGTCAGCCAGTGGATTTTGACGCCGTCCGGCTCCATCAGGCAGACCATCCGATCGAGCGCCGGATGCACGACGATTTGTCCGGGAAGCCAGTTCACCGTGGGATTTTGACCTGGGAACGAGGCCCTCTGGTTATCCCGGGGCTCAGCAACTTTGGCGTCCGGGTCGTAGTAGAATTCGTAGCTGATCTCACCATTTTCGAGCATCGGCCGATGATACCGGAGGATATTCTCGATCTTCAGCCGTCCCGGCGTGGCGCCACGCACAACGGTCTGCGGACACACAAGCTCATCCTGCTCGCGGCTCCAGGTGTAAGGGGTCTCGCCGGTGGTGCTGCCGTAGTAGTCGGCGAGCCATCCTTGCAGATCTGGAGGGGCCAAGAGATCGAGCTCGCGCGGAATCTCGGGGGTTCCAGTGATGACGACGTTCCGTGCCGCACGCGACGACTGTCCACCCCAGCCCTGAATCGCTATCCACGGATCACGGTGCGCCGGCAGATCCTGTTCGTGCAGCTTTTGACTGTTGACGAACGCGGTGTAACGACCGTCTTTCACGATAATGTGATAGTCGCCCCAGGCTCGGGCCTTACGCACGTGTTCCTCTTCGAGGGGAACTTCCCGAATGGACGTACGAATCGACAGCAGCTTTTTGCTCTTCCCATCGAACCGCACTACGCTCGCAATGCCGCCAACCAGCGGCATCAACTCGCGATAATCGAACTGCGTCAGCCGGGCACGGATCTCGAAGTCACCCTGCAGCGGCGACTGAAAGTACGCCATGTCGAAATCGTGTCCGCCACGGAGGGACCATTCCCGGTCGAGATCATCGAAGGCGGCAACTGGTGCGCCTGCCCCGCGCGTTCGCGCGCAGGGCTGAGAGACCGATTGCCACTGCTTCAATCCCGGATAGGTACCGAACGCGTCGGGGTCTCCGCCTTGCAACAGATAGTGCGCTTGGCCATGCAGTTGACGCACATAGCGATTGAATTCGTTCGATCCCGGCTGTCCCGACTGCAGCTGTCGGCGCTGAATCCGGTCGAGCAACTCGAAGGCGATTTCGCGTGTATCGGGATGCAGCACGGCGAGACTGCAGAGGGCCGGTTCGCTCCAGCGTTCGTGCTGCTCAAGCTTGCCTCCTTCGAGGAGTAATTGATTGCACTCCCAGAGCGCTGCTTTGGATTGGTCAATGCGGTCTTCCAGCAGCGCGATCAGGCCATGCATGGCCGCACGCGCGCGGATAAACGCCGGCGTCGGAGCTTCCACCGGTTGATCCAGGGCGTCGCTGAGTTCTCCCAGACGGCCGAGTTCCAGCGCCGAAAAACTTAGCAGCACCGCCGGGCAAACGAAACTGCCGCCGGTCTGCACCCGGCGACCATCCTTCTGCTGGCGCACTTCCGCCGTAGCGACATCAATCGGGTTCTCCGCGATCGCCAGGGGTGACGGATGCGTCGGTGTCAGGGCTCCGGTTGTCCGCAAAGTCGAATGATCCGGGCCCGGCATCACCCAGCGATACAGGTATTGATAACGGGCTTCACCTTCCAATTGGAGGGCGCGCTGGTAAACACCATAGGCGTTATCCGCCAGAATTGATTCCTGCAGGAGAGCGTTGGCAAAGCTCTTTCCGGGTGGCGGATTCGCCGCTTGCGGTCGTTCGATCGCGGCCTGATGTTCGGCAGTGAATTTCTCCGGCCACGGACCGCGTAGCACGATGTCGCGGACGCGGACCGCCGACACGGAAGCGTCGTGCCAGAAACCAAACTCGCGCTCCCGAGGCTCGGGAAGAGGTACCGGAAGCGGTTCGTTGTCGTTGACCAGCAGTTCCACATGATCGTCACGCATCGTCAGCGCGATGCGGTTCCACGTATTGTCTTCGATCTTCAGCGGATTGCGGAGTTCCGTTTTCACCTGCTGAATCAGTCGCACTTCGGAGTCCCCAGCGGTGATCGGGCGCAGCTGCACTCCCTCCGTCGAAAGTTCGATCCTCATGCGGCCAATGGTCGGATGCGTCATGACTTCGCCGGCTTTGGCGAAGAACTCGTAACTGATCGTTTCACCCGGTTGCAACGGGCGGTAGTAACGAAAGTGAGACGGGACCGACGTCGAGAGAATGGAATCTCGGCGCGGTGAACGCAGCTCATTGCCAGTGAGGTACCAGTCCGTCGCGATCATGACCTCGCGCGGGCCCGTTGTGGCTTCACCATCAGTGCTGATGGGAAACGCCAGCGCATCGCGTGACACAAGCAAACGTCCAGACTGTGGCGTGGGACGCAAGGGGTCTTCACGGGTTTCGGAATAGAAGTTCGACACCCACCCCCGCAGACGGTGATCGGTGAGCAAAGGGACTTCCCGCGGAATCGTGGGCGTTCCGATGAACCGCAGATTGCGGTAAACCGGCGTCCGGCCCCAATCCGCATTCAGGCAGAGCCACGGGGCGGAGACTCCCGCGTGATCCTCATGAATCAGCTGTCCGTTGGCATAGTAACGTGCGACACCATCCCGAGCGTCGAGCCTTTGCCGGTTCCAGGGATTCCGATGCAGCACATTCGGCAGGGTCGGTCCCCAGGTATAATGAGTCCGCCCGGGAGCATGCAGTGGGGCGGCGTCCGAATAGCCGTTGGTCGCGAACACGATCCCGCCGTACCCGGTGCCCCCTTCGGCCCAGCCCCCTTCCCGCACTTCAGCCGATAGCTCGAAGTCGCCGGTCAACGGGACCTCAAAGAAGAGCGTGGAGTCATAGCGTCCGATGAGATGCTCGATCGTTTCTTCGTGAGCGATCCAGACATCGGTGAGCGATCCACCCGCTTGCTGCTGTGCCGATTCAAGCCCGGAAGTAATCCAGTGCTTTGGACGCAGATCTTGCCACACTGTTGGAATCGTCGCCGTCTTGTGGGATGCCGCGTTTTGCTGCGTCACAGCAGTCGATCGGCGACGCAATGTCTCGGCCCACGCCAGGCGCAAATGGGAGCGCGGTCGGTCCCATTGCAGACGCTGCGTATGTTCAATCAGCCGCATCAGCAGGTCCGGCGTGATTACCGAGAGTTCCGGATGCGAAGCTGCTTCCAGCGCGGCGACGCAGGTCATCATCGACAACGGTCGCCGCGGATTGTCTTCCCACTTCGGTACGTTCGCAGCGGTCACTTCCAGCAGGGTCTGCAGCCGTTGCATCAACTGCGCGCGGCGACCACCATCGGCTGAGTCCGCATCGCGTACCACTAAGGCCAGCGTCTGCAACGCGAGATTGTCGGCATTGTTACTGGGCAGGTGTGCGAGATCGGCAATCAATTCATCGAGACGATTCAGCTCTCGGGCCGTCGTCAGCAGGTGCCAGCTGGTGCTGTAAACATCGTGAAGAAGCCCGGCCGTGGGAATGGGGTCCGCCGAGTCCTCGTCGGAAGCATTCGCCATGACGATATGTTCGGGAACGAATTCACTTAGATCGCGGAACCTGTCAGTGGCTTCCGGGGGCAGCGTCCAGTTCCGTAACAGATTGAATCGCTGTTCCGCAGGCAACGCAGCGAGCTCACGCCCCAGTCTCGCGGCAACATTCGGAGACGGATAGTACATCTCGTAGCGGGCGAACGGAGCGTCGGCCCGCGCGGTGAGCAAGGTCAGCGCCTCTTCAACATAATGTCCAGCGAGCAGCGCCGAGGCGATCTGAGAACGCCGCATCTGCTGGACGTGGGCGGCCATCTCTGTCCCAAATCGCTGAGCGGACGCCGTGTCTTCCAGGGAGGCACGGGCTAGACGGACGGCGTCTTCAGGGCGGCCGAGATCAAAATAAAGTTGCACGGCGAGCAATTGCAGCGTGAAGCGACTCTCGGCGAGTGATGTCTGGGCCAGACTTTGTCCGTCGCTGAGCACCGTCTCCAGCAGTTCCAGCGCCGCCGGTCGGGATTGCTCAAGCTGGACTCCCGCCGAAACCGCGTGCAGCCACCACTCGTGTGATCCCGATTTTGGGTTAAATGACGACTTGAGGTCCGTCAGCAATGGAGTCGCCGCGTCTGCTTGATCGCGAGCGATGGCGACTTGAACCCGCATGACATCGACGAGTGGATGTGTTGAGGCGTCTGCGGTCTGCAGCCGGTTTGCCAGACGGTCGAATTGATTCGCCCGGGCGGTCCATCGAATGAGTTCCGCGGCGACGCTCTGCGGTTTTGGCAGCCGGTTTTCATGCGGAGTCCACGCCCGGATTTCCGGCTGCCACGGGACCGGATAAGGCCAGAACTCACGCGGCTTGCCGACCGGGAGGACGATCTCCTGCAGGACTGCGGCGACGTCGTCGGCATTGGCCTCGTGTTCATCCCAGACTTTCGACAGTGCGACAAGCTTGGCCGCAACCATGTTCCCGATTGAGTCGTTCAGCGGGACTTGCGCCGCTCCCTTCGCCATCGCGGTGCGGGTGAGTTCGAGCGACGCGGCGATGTCGCCGCGCACCGCGGCGGCGTGAGCGTCGTTCAACTGCGCATCGCCGGCGAAAACCCGCGGGGCCGCACGACGCGGACCAAACAGCGATTGCAGGAAATCAAACTGTGCGGCGGCGGGCGAAGTCCATAAAGCCGTCGCGGCCACGATCAACAGGGGGTATGCGATTCGTCGAAGCGGATTCATCGTCGGGTGCAGTTCCAAAGAAAAAACGCAGAGTGTCACGGCACGGCTTTCAAAGGCGCATTGACAGAGAACGTCGTGTAAACGTCCCGCGGCTGTTCATAGGGTGTCATGAGGTGCGGGGCTTCCCACACCATCTGATCATTCCGGGTGACGCGGATGTGATCGCCATTCAATCGGGCGATGCCGAATCGCCAGATTGAAGTGTCTTTCGCGGGGACCGCATCCAGAAACAGCAGCAGTTCAGGATCGGTTCCTTCGACAAAGGCGAAGAGCGCGCCGTCGAGATAGTCCGCTTCGGCGCTGGGCGCCGGAAAGCGGAAAATCGGCTGCGTCAAGCGTCTCAACGAGCGCTTGACACCAGCGGCGTTGGACCGCGTGTCCTCCAGCTGGACGGTGAATTCATCGGCGAGTCGACGCATCTGCACGAGCCGCGCGGCCGGTGAGATGGCCGGCTTCTCAGCGTTCTTGATGGCGTCATAGGTCAGGCCCGCGCTCATCGGTGTCCAGAACTGAACCTCGTTGGCCCGTCCAACGATTCGGTTTCCATGCAGCGAATGAACTTCCAGCGTCCGTCCCCAGTCGGGCGAGAACCAGTGGTAATAGCTCGCGAGGCACGCCGGTCGGCCGCGATGCGTGTAGAGAAAAATATCTCCGTAGACTTCGCCAGCCGTGGGGTTCGACCATCGTAGAATCGGTTCGGGCTGACGCTGAAAGACGACCGCGCTGGCATCAGCCGTACGGAACTGGCAGTTTTTGATGAGTTCCTTCGCTTCGCGCGAGGTTTGTTCGATGTGCTGAGTCTGCTTGGAGTCACCCGCGGCGACGACCACTGCAGCATTGCTGCTCATGATCAAAATGAGAGTCGCTTGCAGGCTCCCTGACCGCTGACCTGGATGCATCTGTCGCATGGATCGCGGCTCCTATTCGGTCGTCGCCGACGTTTTTCCGCCGCGGTACGGATGGAAGCTGTTATAGATCTTGCCGATGTTTTCGCGGTCTCCGAGATTGTTGGTCTCGTGCGACTTGTCGAGCGCGGCACTCCAGACCTTGTTATCGCCGAGATACGCCGCGACATCCCAGTAATGGAAGCGGGCAAACGCGTACCGAAAGCCGGTGGCGGGCTTACCGTTCCGGGTCTCTTCAAACGCCTCGATCAACAGGAGAATCTCCGGGTCCGTCGCGACCACAAAGGAAAGGATCGCGCCGTCCAGCACGCCGCTGTCCGGAGCCGAGTATTCAAACAACGGGCGCGGCGACAGCCGCAATTCGGTCCGTTCATTTTTGGGACTGGTGAGTTCAGCACGAAACTGACGCGTGAGCTGGCGCATCTGGAGCGAACGGCTCACGTGTGTGTTCGCTGGTGTGGGCGATTCGGGGAACTCTGTCCACGTCAACCCCGGCGTCTTTGGCGACCAGGCAGGTCGTCCGTCGAAGCTCGCTTCCAGCGGACCCGGCGCAAGCGAGTGGAATTCGTGCTTGAGGAACGTCTTGTCGTCGTATGAATACGTGAAGAATGTGGCGATGGCGTACGGTCGCTGAGCGTGCAGCCAGACGAACGTTTCACCCCGCTCTTTCTGCCGGACGGGATTCGTCCAGTTGAGCAAGGATTTCTCGTGCAGCTTGAGAGGTGTCTTGTCGGCCGTGGACATGATCACATATTTCCGCGCATCTCCCGCGAAGTCGGCGGGAGTTTCCGCGGCCGTGATGGAACTGAGCACACCGAGTGAAAACATCACAAAGCCGATGAATCGCAGCGGACAAGACATCATCTGGGCTCATTTCCCGAAAGGCGAGAACGGTTTCGATCAGGCCATGCCGACCATGCGGCGATAAATCCATTCCGCGGTCAGCAATCCCACCAACAGTGTCCACAACCCCCACGTGCTCCACAACGGCGTTTGCTTGATGATCGGAGCCCCCTGCTGGATCGGCACATCGCGCAGCACGTCGGCGAGCTGCCGGGCATTATGCAGGACTTTGCCGCCGGAATGTTCGGCGAGGGATTCCAGCAAAGCATGATTGGGGAACGGATTCTGTTGCTCAAATGGATCATGCAGGATCTGGATGTCGACCGAGG
>DASRYX010000364.1:0-5874 GCA_035686985.1 Planctomycetaceae bacterium
CTGCACCGTCGATCTGCTGCCGACGATCTGTGCCCTCACGGGCCAGCCTCGGCCCAACCGCGTTCTCGACGGAGTCGACCTGACGCCCGTCATCGACGGAAAGGAGCAGGGCCGGGATCGGCCGCTGTGCTTCTGGGAATACCAGTTCCAGAGACTTGAGAAGTCGAAGCCGCAGCCGTGGGTCGACCCGGCGCTGCAGGAAGGCACGACGCCGCTCGTCAAGCTGATGGCTGGCAAAGCCACGCGCGATTTCACGAACTACCGTCAACCGCCGATCACAGAGGACGACTACGCCGGTCCGCGGGCGGTGATCGACGGCCGCTACAAACTGGTTGTTCACGAGCAAAAAGATGGCGTCCGGCGCGAACTCTTCGATCTGCAAAGCGATCCGGCCGAGCGCTCGGATCTCGCGCAGCAACAACCGTAACTTGCGGCAAAACTTGATCAGCAACTGCGGAACTGGCAGTCGTCCGTGCTGAACAGCCTGAGCGGTGCCGACTATTCAAAGGCCGCCCGGTAAGGAACCCGGTTTAGTTGCCCGTCATCGACGCCAAGGTCCGAAACGACTGCGACGCAAGCACTTCGTCGACGGTCGTCACTCCACTCGCCGCCTTGCGCAGGCCGTCTGCCAGCAGCGAAGCGGCACCGGACGCCCGCAACTGACGACTGAATTCGGCTTCCGACACCCCCTCCACGATCGCATCCGCCGCCGTCCCCGCGAGGGCCACCGCTTCATACAGGCCGACCCGGTCGTAATAGCCGGTCTGCCGGCAGGCGGTGCACCCCACGGCCTGTTTGAGCTCAGCCGGCGGGCTCAGACCGGCCTGATCAAACAGCGCTCGTTCGGAATCGGTGATCGGCCGCGCTTGCGAACAGGCCGGACACAGTCGGCGGACGAGCCGCTGGGCAATGATTCCAGAGATATTGCCCGCCAGAGACCGATTGTCGATATGCAGGTCGCGCAGCGCCGTGACCGTCGATGCGACATCCCTCGTATGCAGCGTGCTAATCACGAATCGACCAGCGCTGGCGGCCCGCATCGCGATTTCAGCCGCTTCTCCGTCGCGAATCTCTCCCAGGAAGATGATGTCGGGATCCATCCGCAGAATCGTTTTGAGCCCCGAGGTCATCGTGGTCCCATGCCGCGCGTCCACGGCAATCTGCCGCACGAACGGGAGCCGATATTCCACCGGGTCTTCAATCGAAATGATGTTCTGCGCGTTCGCCGTCAGGCGTTTGAGGAGTGAGTAAATCGTTGTTGTCTTTCCCGAACCTGTCGGTCCCGTCACGAGGACGAGCCCCGAACGCTGACCGAGCATCCGCTCGACCGCTTCCAGCGATTCCCCCGTCAATCCCAGCGACTCCAGTGGAGTCTCCAGCCGGTTGCTGCCGAACAGTCGCAGCGCCATCGCCGGTCCCTGGTCGACAGCGGCCGTCGTCACCCGGATCTCATGGCCCGCGAATTCCGTCGGCAGATTCAGGCGGCCCTCCTGCGAGCGAAATGGATCCGTGACATCCAGATTCGCCAGCAATTTGCACTGTTGAATGATCGGAATCGCGATGCCTCTGGAAAGATTGCAGTAATGCTCAATGCGACCATCAATTCGAAGCCGGACTTCGTAGTCCTCGGTATTCAACGGGTCCATGTGGATGTCGGTCGCGCGCAGCGCCGTCGCGCGGCGAATCAGGTCGAGGGCGGCGGTGGTCTCCGGTTCCGCCAGTGAATCCGAGGTCGCCGGCTCCACCGTCTCGGGCGGCATCGAGTCCGGATGGATCGACCAGTAGTAGCTGTTTGCGCCGGCCTCCGTCGTCCCATCATGCCAGGTCAGAACACCAAAACCTGCGAGTGCGTCGACCTGTGCCTTCGCTTCGGCCTCCGTCAGGTCTTGATGCTTGCAGAGCACCGTGACCATACGCGAGCGGGCCTCATCCTGCTGGCCGACCACGCCCGGGCCGAATTCCCGCGACAAGAGCTTCGCGGAGGATGTCAGCCGCGGCGTCGTCCAACGGAAGCTCGTCGGCGGAATCACCAGCACGGGACAGGCTGCATTGCGCACCACCTGTTCGGCAACGCTGCCCAGCAACGCCTGCACCATGTGCCCCCGCGCCCGGGTGCCCATGGCAATCAGTCCGATCTCGTGCTCATTCGCATAAGCGACAATCTCCGCAGCAGGTCGGCCGATGCGCACGGCGCAAACGGTATTCAATCGACTCAACGACGACTTCAGGACCAGCCGATCGAGTTGGGCCTTTGCATCGTCCGATACAGCCGGCGATGCACCATTCTGCGAACCGCGGTTCGCCTCGCCCACAACATGGAGGATGTGCAGCTCAGCGCCCATCTGGCTGGCCAGTGTCGTGACGCACTCCACCGCGCGGTCGGTCACTGTCGAGAGATCTGTCGCCAGAAGCAGCTTTCGAATTCGGGACATTGCGGAAGCTCGGATCGATACGATGAGACGGATCGCAAGTGGGCGACGCAAAACCAATGCCCAGTCCGTCTGCTGGAGATTCTGTGACAGAAATTGGGGCACCATACGGAGGGTCAGGTTCTTGCGTGACCGCTCATCCAGCTTGCGCCCTGTGCGGCCTGTGCGAGGACGTCACACCGCTGTGCGTCGTCAGTCACTCATGGCCCCGCTTCGAACACTACGGCGCTGGGTGACAGTCTCGCCGCTCAGGAGCCGGCGCCGCGCCTCACGAAGAGGTCGTACAGCGTGAGCGCGATCTCGACAGCAATCAGCGACAGCACCGCAATTTCGACTCGCAGCGCCCGCTGCGTCTGCAAAACATCCAGCACCGTCTGCGCGGTTCGGGAAATCAGCTCCTGCTTGTGCTGAAGAGTCGCATATCGATCGTTGATGTCGAACTCCTCGACCAGCCGCACGTAAAACCGTTCGAGATGCGCGTTGTCCCACAACAGATCCGGCTTTTCGATGACGCTCACCCGGCCGACGAGCCGGTGCTCGCTCAGCAGTCCTTCACCGATGTGCTTCAGCAGCGCCCTGGAGCTCCGGCCCGTCCGGCCCGTTCTCTTGAGCGTCACCGCCATCGGCTCGATCCGGTCGAACGCGGCGTTGATCCCGGATTCATAACGTCCCAGCAGCACGCTTCGCGCAAGAACTTCCGCCAGGAGCTGCAACCGCTCCGCCGAATGATCGCACAGCACGATCTTGTCTGCCGCCACCGCATCCTGGCTCGAAGGCTCAAATTGAACGACGGCCTCTTCACTGTCCGGCAACTCGTACGCACCATGTGTAAACGGTTGCAGCGAAGTCAGAAATACCTGCTGCTCCGGCGCAGTCGCCCCAAAAAAGACAACCGAGCCAAACCGGAACACGACCGCGACGCCACCACCATCCAGCACAACGGTGGCAGGATTTGTTGTGACAGCGGGACCGCTCTCGATCGCCTTTGTGTCGATGCGGTCCGCGATCAGCAGCGCTCGGACAGCCACCGACGTCCTCTCACCCAAAAGCGAAACCGCCATGACATGACCTCACTGCCGTCGCGGCGACGCTTCTGGACTCGGAACGCTTTCTCTCGACAAGAGAGGCCGGATGGACTGGCCTGAGGATCATTCTCTCCGAACGCGATCGACGCAATGCAAAGGGCCGGTCAACGTCGTTGCTCACGCCTGCGGCCGGGCTTGCACAATCCACCACTCGCCAGACGGCGCGTGACTGACGACAATGCCGCCGACCCTGCCGCCGAGGAATCTGATCCCGATGAACATCGCCGAAATTGAACAGTTGATCTCCGCCGTGTGTGAGCATCACGCCCTGAGGGGCTCCGTACTGGCGCAGATTGAGTTCGTCGGCGCGACCGTTGAACAAGCGCGGGCCCACAAAGAGCGGGTGCTCGCCACCGGCAATCCCGAGCAGATGGAAGCCGCCGGACAGCAATTCCAATTTCTGTCCACGGTCGTCGAAAAGCTGCCTCAGCAACTCGAGGAACTCGAGCGTTGCATCACGGAAGGTCGGGCGGCAATTTCCCTGGCGCTGGCATCGCTCACCAGGGACGGCAACTGACGACACCGCACCTCTGATCGGTCCGAAGCCAGCATGCGCATCGAAATCTGTGTGGACTCTGTGGAAGGGGCACTGGCGTCGGAGCGCGGCGGCGCCGACCGTGTCGAGTTGTGCGGCGACCTGATCGAAGGCGGCACGACTCCGAGTGCCGGATGCATCAGGCTGACTCGCGAATCGATCCGAATCGGCCTCCAGGTCATGATCCGGCCACGCGGCGGCGATTTCTGCTACAGCGATCTCGAATTCTCCGTCATGCAGCACGACATCAGGATCGCCAAAGAACTGGGCGCCGACGGCGTGGTGATCGGCTGCCTGACGCCTGCGGGGGATGTCGACCTGCCGCGGACCACGGAACTGATCAACCTTGCCCGACCGATGAACGTCACGTTTCACCGCGCGTTCGACATGTGTCGCGATCCACGCTCGGCGCTGGATGATCTCATTCAGGCCGGAGCGGATCGCGTTCTGACTTCCGGGCAGGAAGCCACCTGCCTGGAGGGCTTGCCGCTGCTGTCCGACCTCCACCGACAGGCGGCAGGACGGATCATCGTGATGGCGTGCGGTGGCATCACCGCTCGGAACATCGCAGGTATCGTGAAAGCCACCGGAGTGTCCGAAGTGCATCTCGCGGCACGGTGCACGATCGAAAGCCGCATGACGTTTCGGAACGATCAATGTTTTATGGGCGGAGCGTTGCACCCGCCAGAATTTCGCTGGGGAGGAACCGACGAAAGTCTGGTACGGGCGGCGATCAGCGCGGCCTCAAGTTAACGCCGGTCGTTGACGCGCTGCGATGCGTCAGAAGGCGTCAATGTTTCCCGGGGGTTGTGAAATCCCCTCAATCAAGTCCGACCGGTATGCTGGTGTCGGACACGCCACGAGCAGTCCACCTCACAATGGGAGAGCGCTGATGTTGCGGTTCTTTGTTCTGGCCTGCCTGTGCGCAGCGACAACCGAGGCGACCGCCGCTCTGAAGCTGGCGAGAGTATTCAGTGATCACATGGTTCTCCAGCGCGACATGGCGGTTCCCGTGTGGGGCTGGGCCGAGCCCAAAGAGAGTGTCACGGTGGAGTTTGGGAGCCAGCAGAAGACGGCCGCCGCCGATTCCAGCGGAAAATGGATGGTCCGGCTCGATCCTCTGAAAGCGAACGCCGACGCATCGATCCTGAAGGTGCGATCGGCCATGTCGGCCGAGTCGGTCGAGATCAATGACGTGCTGGTTGGCGAAGTGTGGTTAGGATCGGGTCAGTCGAATATGGCGATGACGGTCGACCGCACCAAAGACTTCGAGCAGGAGTCTGCCGCGGCGAAGTTTCCCCGAATTCGGATGTTCACGGAGCGCTCGGGCGGATCCGATGAACCGCGGGCCGACGCCTCCGGCGACTGGGTCCTTTGCACGCCGCAGTCCGTCGGGAAGTTCTCGGCGACACTGTATTACTTCGGCCGAGAAATCCACCGCGATCTCGATGTCCCAATAGGTCTGATCAACTCCTCCGTCGGCGGCACGCCAATCGAATCGTGGATTTCTCCCGAGGCCCAGCGGGCGAGCACGGAACTGAAGCCGTTCATCGACTCGCTGGCGAAGGAAGAATCAAACGCCGATCCCGCAGCGGCCAAAGAGGCGTATCAGAAGTCACTGGAACGCTGGAAGACTCAGGCCGAAAAGGCCAGGGCCGAGAACAAGCCCGCGCCTCGGCGGCCTGTTGACCCGTCACGACAGCGGCGAGGAGTCCTCGGCGGATTGTTCAATGGCAAAATTGCCCCACTCATTCCGTTCGCCGTCCGCGGAATCCTGTGGTATCAGGGAGAGGCGAATACAATTCCCGCGAAAGCCGGTTACTAC
>DASRYX010000365.1:0-2405 GCA_035686985.1 Planctomycetaceae bacterium
CTTTCATCCCCCGCGGTGTGACACTCTCAGAGGGCTTTGACGTCAACCATGAACGGACGACAAACGACAACGGCCGCGCGTCGTTCACGCCGAAAGACGGGAACTATTATCTGGTCGTCGTCCATCACGAGACGGCAGAGAAAGGAAGCGACTACGAAAGCAGCAAATACACCGCGACGCTAACCGTCTTCGTGCCGGACGTCTGTCCGTGTTGCGGAGAATGAACAAATTCGATGTAAGATGATGCAACGAGCCCGAAGCGCCAGCGACGGGTTTCTTGATGGAGAGCGACCCGTCGCTGGCGCTTCGGGCTTGTTGATGCCGCTTTGAAAATCGTTATGCCTCAACGTGAGTTTGCCACTGATGTTGTCCGTCGCCTAAGGGAGGCGGGATTTGTGGCGTATTTCGCCGGGGGGTGCGTGCGGGATCTGCTGCTGGGGCGACAGGCCAAAGACTATGACGTCGCCACGAACGCCCGGCCGGATCAGGTGCGCGAGTTGTTTGGCCGACGGAAGACGCTCGCCGTCGGCGAAAGCTTTGGCGTCATTATCGTTCTCGGTCCCAAGCCCGCGGGACAGGTCGAGGTCGCGACGTTCCGCACCGATGGTGAATACCACGACGGCCGCCGCCCGACGCATGTGGAGTTCTGTTCCCCCGAGGAAGACGCGCAGCGCCGCGACTTCACCATTAACGGGATGTTCTACGATCCGATCGACACCCGGATTCTCGATTACGTCGGCGGCGAACATGACCTCGCTGCGCGGGTGATCCGCGCCATCGGTGATCCTCACGCCCGCATGACGGAAGATAAACTGCGGATGCTCCGCGCGGTCCGTTTCACGGCCACGCTGGAGTTCGACCTCGATCCCGCCACCGCCGACGCCATTCGGGTCATGGCCGATCAACTGCATGCCGTGAGTGCCGAACGGATCGCCCAAGAACTGCACAAGATGTTGCTCGATCGGCACCGACGGCGGGCAGTATCGCTCTGCGATGAGTTGGGACTGCTACGAGTCATCTTCCCGCGCCTGGTTTGTCCCGATGAATATGATCAGAAGCATTTCGTCTATAGTCCGTGGTCTTTGGAAAAGACAGGGTCAATGTTAGCGTTCTTGGATGAGCCATCGTTTCCACTAGCCTTGGCGGTGCTACTGCGCTCATTATCTGCTGATGTCGTCGGATGGATCGGCCGTCGTTTGCGGTTGTCGAATGACGAGATTGATCGAGCGCAATGGCTCGTCATCCATCAAGATGATTTACGGGATGAGAAGCGAGTGAGTCTCGCGGAATTCAAACGGCTTATGTCACATCCTTATCGCGATGACTTGCTGGCATTTTTGCGAGTCAAACTTCTCGCCGAAGGGGCCGACCTTGGCCCCGTTCTTTTCAGTGAACAATTCCTGGCGACGACACCACTGGAAGTGATCAATCCTCCACCGTTGATCTCGGGAAATGATCTCATTCGGCAGGGACTCAAACCGGGACCCACATTCAAATTGCTGCTGGAGCAAATCCGCGATGCGCAGCTCAACGAGGAAATCGCGACAGCGGCGGAAGCCCTGGTGCTCGCGCGTCGATTGCAGGATTCACCGCCGACGGGTACACCTTGAGGGGCAAAGCCAGCGGTCGTTCTGCGCGGGGCGCGAAACCGCAAGTGGTGGAATCAGATCGTCTTCACCACTGACAACTAGCCACCGACAACTGACTACTTAACGAAAGACATCATGACGGGCAAGGTGCGGATCGCGATTATCGGAGCGGGGCTGGTTTCGGACTTTCACCATGTGCCGGGGATCAAGCTCGATCCCCGGGCGGAACTGGCCGCGGTGTGCGATCCCAACGAAGCGCTGCTCAATCAGCGCAAGGGAGAATGGGGCCCGGCGAAGTACACGACGAAGTACGAAGACATCGCCGCCGACCCGGACATCGACGCGGTGATCATTGCCACGCCGAACTTCACCCACAAGCCGATTGCCCTCGCGTGCGCCAACGCCGGCAAGCACATGATGGCGGAAAAGCCGCTGGGGGTGAACTTCGAAGAAGCCCGCGAGATGTATCGCGCCGCACGGGACAACAATGTCCGCCACATGACGGCCTTCACCTACCGCTTTGCGCCGTCGATGCTCTATCTCAAACATCTGGTGAAATCCGGAGCGCTGGGCACGCCGCGTCACTTCCGCAGTCAGCGGTTTCTCGATCTGCCCGAAACGAGCTGGGGCTGGCGACAGTACAAAAAACTCGCCGGGGCGGGGGACCTCTACGATATGACGATCCACCGGATCGACTTCGCCCAGGATCTGCTCGGGCCGATTCAATCGGTGTGCGGTGCCGTGCAGACGTTTGTGCCGCGGACGACGACTCCGGACGGCCGAACGTGCGATCCATCCGACGTCGATGACTGGTCC
>DASRYX010000366.1:0-7499 GCA_035686985.1 Planctomycetaceae bacterium
CGCGACATCCAGCATCCCGATCATGCCGAAGTCGAGCAGACAGATCGCGCCGTCCGGTCGAATCCGCAGGTTCCCCGGATGCGGGTCGCCGTGGAACACGCCGTATTCAAACGCCTGCTTCATGAACAGCCGGGCGCCGCGGACGGCGATATCGGCCGGGCTGCACGGCCAGCGGGACAGGTCCGCCGTGTCATCCACCCGCAGGCCTTCGACGAACTCCATCGTCAACACGCCTTCGGTCGTCAGGTCATTGTACACCCGCGGAACATACAGCGTCGGATCGGTCCGGAAGTGTCGCGCGAATTCCTGCATCGTGCGGCCTTCGCGCGCGAAGTTCAGCTCCCGGCGGATGGAACGGCCGAAGTGTACCACCAGTCCGCGCGGATCGAACGCCTGCGACTCGGGCACATGCCGCTCCAGCAGCACGGCGAGTTCCTGCATCAGCGACAGATCACGCTCGATATCCCGCACCGCAGTCGGACGGCGGATCTTCACCGCCAGCGGCGTACCGTCGAGATGCGTCGCCCGATGCACCTGCGCCAGCGATCCCGCGGCGAGCGGCTCCCGGTCGAATCTGCCAAAGAGCGCACTGACCGGTGCCCCGAGCTCATGTTCCACCAGCGCGATCGCTTCGGCAGATGAAAACGCCGGGACGTGTTCCTGCAGCAATTGCAATTCGACAATCATCGCCGCGGGAATCAGGTCGGGCCGGGTGCTCATGACCTGCCCGAATTTGATAAACGTCGGTCCGAGCGCTTCCAGACTGAGACGCACGCGCTTATACGCCGTCAGCGGCGGCTCCGGCGGCAGCGCTGTGCGGAAAGTCGCCCACCGGCTCCAGCGCTGCCACGCATTCCGCAACCCGATGCGGTCCACGACATCGCCGAAACCATGATTGAGCAGCACGGCGGCAATTTCGCGCGTGCGTCCAAGGTTCCGGAGCAATCGAAAGGGATGTGGTTCCAACGGCCGGTCCTGTCAGGAGAAACGTCGACAAGCCTACAGCGTCGAGTCTCCCGCGGGCGTCGTCAAGCCGAACCCACAGCGGAAGCAACGGAGCCGGCGTTCATTTGGTCGAACGCAGGCATCTTCGATCCTTCGGTTCCGTCCGCTGACGATGGGGCGATGAAAATGTTGGCAAACGGGGTTGCTGTGTAACCCACCAGGCCAACTCGCGAGAATGAGATCATCAATTCGTGGATCAGGCCGGTGATAGTGGACGGATCCTGATCGGCTTCATCGTCGATTGAAGAGAGTCGGATGGGGAATGAGCTGTTGGGCTCCGGAATGATTTTGCTCAGAGAAAAGCATCCGCAGCCAGTCACGGAGTTTTCAAATCATGGTCGTATTCTTCTGTACGACTATCACCAGGCGTGCCCCTTCATGAATCTGGAACCAGACCCGCCACGCCATCACATCCTTAAAATCATTATTCTCGGACGAATTCGTGCACCTCTGTATGCTGAAGGGAATTTCCGCCACGCCAAGTTGCGGGTGAAGGCGGCTCGCGTAGACTAAGGCCGACCCATCTGAATGTCTTTGGGAAAACCCCGCCATTCGTAGAAGTCAGCGTCAGTGTGCTCCGCGACATCAATCGCAGGCACATTGCGGGAATTCCAAGCGGTGTTGATGTGATTGTAGATGTGAGTCAGAGCAATGTCGAGTTCTGCCTCAGTATAGTCAACGTCCTTGTCAATCGCACTGATCATGCTCGTCAATTCATCCAGTGCTTCCTGCAGATGAAACTGCACCCACTCTCTGTTCATGCAGTTTACTCACCGTTATCGGTTGAACAGAAACGCCGGGCTGTTGATCAGCGCCCACATCAGATCTTGGCTGCCCTCCGTGAGATTCGCGGTCTTCGCCAGGTACGCGGTGGCCTTCGCCGCTTCGTCTTCGCTCGGCTTGCGGTTGAGCACCGAGAGATAGATCTCCTCGATCGCTTCCGCCGGCGTGGCATTCCGCGCGACGAGCTTCGCGATGCGGCCTTGCGGATGCGCGATCGCATCGGAAATCGTCGGGCCGTTGATGAGCGTGAGCGTCTGCGCGAGGCTGACTTCCGAGGACCGCTCGCATTCACACGGGCTTTCCCGCGGAGCCCGACCGAACATGTCGAGAAACGGCACGTTCACCGAGGCATCGGGCAACATCGACGCCCGGAAACCCGTCGGTGCGCCCGGGACGCTGTCCGGTGCCCCGGTTGCCACCATGATCGCGTCGTACAGCGACTCGGCCTGCAACCGTCGTGGCGTGGCGTGCGAGTAGTTCGTGTCATCGTCGCGATTCCATTCATTCGGCACGAACGACCGCTGATAGGTGTGCGATTGGGTGATCGTCCGCAGCAGATGCTTCAGATCAAAGTTGTGGGCCACGAAGTCCGCGGTGAGATGATCCAGCAGTTCCGGGTTCGACGCCGGATTGCTCAGGCGGATGTCATCGACCGGGTCGATGATCCCGCGGCCCATCACGTAGCTCCAGTACCGGTTCGTCAAGCTCTTGGCGAAGTACGGGTTGCCCTTCGAGGTCAGCCACTGCGCGAGCTGTAAACGCGGAACGTCTTGTTTCTGGGCTTCAAACCCGGCGAACAGAAACGGGAACTTCGCGGGCGCGGGCTGCCCTGTTCCGCCATGCATGACCGTTTGCGGCGTGCGCAGATCGTAAATCACTTCCGTTTCGTTTGGCCCCGGCTTGCGACCGACGCCGCCGAAGTACGATGACAACTCGAAGTATTGCGTCTGTGTCCATTTCTCAAACGGATGGTCATGACATTGGGCACAGACGAAGCGTGTGCCGAGGAACACCTGCGTCATGTTTTCCATCGCTTCGCGTGGTTCGCGGGCAATGCGGTAGTAATTCGCCGGCGGGTTTTCGAGCGAGTCCCCCGACGCCGTCATCAAGTCGAAGACCATTTCGTTGTACGGCCGGTTCGCGGCGAGCGATTCACGGATCCAGTTGCGGAACGCCCAGACGCCGGGTTCTTTGATGAACTTGCGGTTGGACAGCAGCAAATCGCTCCACTTCAGCGTCCAGTGGTCGACATACGCCGGGGAGTTGAGCAGGTCATCAATCTTGGCTTCGCGTTTTTCCTTGGAGGACCGCGGATCGGCGAGGAAAGCCCGCGTTTCTTCGGCCGTCGCAGGCAGGCCAATGAGATCGAGCGACACGCGTCGCAGGAACTCGGCATCGGTGCACAACGGCGACGCAAGATTCTTCATCCGCTGCAACTTCTTGTTCACGTGCGTGTCGATGAAGTTGAATTCGGGCGAATCCTGCCAGGCGTAACCGTCGCGGTTCCCGAGGACGGTCACCATCGTGTTGGCGTACGCCCCTTCATAGCGAACGAGAATCGCCGCCTCGCCGCGACGCACGGCCTTCACCTGGCCGGTCGTGCCCACGGTGGCGACTTCAAAGTTGCTGGTCTCGAAGATCGCATCGCGGGTGACGTCGCGACTGCTGCCATCCGGATAGTGGGCAATCACCTGCACCTGCTGCTTCTCGCCGGTCTTGCCCAGCATCGGGTTGACCGGGGCGATTTCCAGCCGGTTCGGCCGGGCGGTTTCCGTGTACTGGCAGCCTTCCGCGATCCACTGCGCAATAATCTTGTACGGCCGCGATTCCTCATCGAAGAGGAAGCCCCCTTCGTGGGGCACGCCTTGTGTCGGCTTCAGCAGCATCAAGCTGTCGGACGGCATCGTGCGGTTGAAGCGACGACCCGACACATCATCGACCAGCGCCCGGTAATCATAGAGCGGGTCGTAGCCGCGCAGTGATAGTTTGAAGCCTTTGCGGCCGGCCTGTGCTCCGTGGCAGGTCCCCTGGTTGCAGCCGGTCTTGCTGACAAACGGCAGGAAATCTTTCACAAAATCCACCGGCTTGGCAGCGACATCCTTCACCTCGACGGCGACGCGGCACGACTGCCCCGCGGCCTGCACGACGACTTCTGTCGCCCCCACGGCGACCGGCACGACAAAGCCGTCCTTGTCGATGCTCACCTGCGGCCCCGTCGCAGTGCGCTGGGCCTCGGCGGTGAGGTCGTACGCCTTCCCGGTGGCGTCGAAACCGGTGACAAGGAACCCGCGTGCGTCGCGGAGATCCGAGAGCGTCAATCGCTCGGGCGTCGCCGTCAGCTTGACGATCGCGGGTAGGTCATCGGCGACCGCGAAAGAAGTGCTGAGCGCGACGAAGGTCGCGCAAATTGCCTGGAAGATCGATTTCATCGAGATCGTTTCCCGAAAAGTTTTCATGGATTCGCTTGCGCTTCGCAGATCACAAATTTCGCGTTATTTCGGAGAGACCCAGGGATGTAATCCTTGGGCTTCCTGGGTCATTTGGTTGCGACAGAGGGCGTGATTGTTACGGGGGAGAATTCCTTCGCGAGTTGTCCCGTCGCGACGTCGAACAGTCGCACAACGCCGTCGAGGCCACCGGTTGCGACCTGCTTGCCATCCGGACGGAACGCGACCGCGAACACACCGGCTTTGTGACCGGGGAGTTCGTGGAGCATCGTGCCGTCGTCGGTTTTGTAGATGCGGGCCGACCCGGTGGTAGCGTCGCTGGCGCCGACGACGAACTGTGATCCGTCGGCGTTGAACTGCAGGCTGTAGATCCGACCGTTCATCTTGGGATAGGCCCGGAGCTTGTTGAAATCGTCACCGATCTGCCGGGCCTGTGTGCGGAAGATTTTGTAGAGCTTCGGCTCGCCATCCGCGCCGCCGATCAGGACCTGTTCCTCTTTCGGATGCCGTTGCACGGCCATCAATCCGCCCTTGAGAGCGCCCGGCGTGATGCTCGTGATGTTGTCGATGAACTGGGCCGTTTTAATTTCCGTGAGCTTCATTGACATATCGCGGCTGACCGAAATCAGGTGATCGTTCTTCAACGAGAACGTCGTGTCGAAGACCAGGTCCGAGTGCGCGTCCATCGACATGATGACCTTGCCATCGGCGACGGTGAGCACGCGCGCTTTGTTATCGAAGCTGCCGAACGCGAGTTGCGAGCTGTCGTCGCTGAAACTCGCCCCGAACAGCGTATCGAAGGAGATCGCGACCGATTGTTTCAGCTTCTTTTCCGCCACATCCCAGAGCTGCGCTTCGCCGAAGAGAGCGGGCGCGCCGCCTAGCACCGCGAGCGTCTTGCCATCGGGAGAGAATCGCACCGAGGTAATTTTCGGCGAACGGCCCACGAGCCGCGCGATCAGGCCAGTGCCATCCGCCTGGTGCAGCAGCGTTTCGTGATAACCGCCCACCGCGAGCAACTGGCTATCCGGCGAATAGGACAGCGCGGCAATCACCGGTGACGTCGAATAGACCGGCGGATGGTCCGCGGTGACGGTGTCTCGCGCCGAGGTCGGTGTATCGTCTTTGGCACCTTCCGCGATCCAACGCTTCAGCATCGCGATCTGTTCGGGTTTGAGCGGGTCCGCCCCACGCGGCATCTCCGGCTTGTCACCGATCACGTATTGAATGAGCAGACTGTCGTCGGGCTTGCCCGCGACAAATCCGGCTCCGTTTTCGCCGCCCTTCTGAAATGCGGCGAAGTCGGTCAGATTGAGATTCCCGCCTGCTTTCGCCGGTTGATGGCAGCCCGAGCATTGCCGCTGCAGCAGGGGGCGCACCTGGCGGTAAAAACTCACCGGCGGCGGGGTCTCATCCGCTGACAGCGCGGAAGCACCACCCCACACAACGGACAACATCAGCGCTAGTTGCCGCATGGATCGAAGACTCAATGAGAGAATCGGACAGCGCGCCCGCGGGACGCCAATTCATATCAACCAACCTAGATAGATTACCGCGCCGCGGGGACGAACGTAAAGCCCCCACGACAAAGCGCCCGCGGAAGGTCTCGCCGTAGCGTAGGAACAGCATCACATCTGGTTCGGGCCGACTACAATCCCCTCATGGCCTGACCGTTACAAAAGGAATCCGCCATGTGGTTTACGGAAGATCCGTGGACGCCGATGTTGTTCTGCGGGATTGGCGTTCTGATCGGCGTGGGGATGTGGGCGAACAGCCGCCGCGTGCTGCACCTTGGGATCGCCGTGATGTCGCTGGTCTGTGCCGGGGCGATTTTCGCGATCGAGCAGGCGATCGTCACGCCTGCCGAAGAAGTCGAACAGGAAGTCGTCCGTCTGTGCGATGATTTCCGCCGCAAGGATCCGAAGACGCTCGACCATTTCTCACCCACCGCGTCAGAGTTGCGCGCGCTGGCCGAGTCGGGGATGGCGATGCTCACCGTCGGCGATGATCTGTCGCTTACCGATTTTCAGACGAAAGTCACCAATCAGGGATCGCGAGCCGAGTCGCATTTCCGGGCGAATGCGACGATTTCCGTGAACTCGTTCGGTAACGCTGGGCGGCAACCCGCACGGCTGATTCTCACGTGGGCCAAAGAAGGGAACGAGTGGAAAGTCATCGGGGTGAAACGGCTCAACCCGATCAACGGCCAGGAAATCGGCGTGCTGAACGCCAGCGCGGGGTGATGGTTCCGAGCAAAGAATCACTCGTCGACATCCACCCACACGTTCTTCATTTGCCCGACAAATGGACCGCGGGGACCGTTCCCGACGCGTAACGTGAGGCCTTTGGTCGGCACGGTCAGGTCGGCCCCCGACCCGCTCGCCACCAGTTGACGATCCACGAACAGGTTCAACGTGCCCTTGCTGCGTTCGGCGACCACGGAATGCCACGCGGTGTCGACTTCCTTGTCGTGGGTGACACACGCCCCGGTCGACAATGACCAGATCTTTCCCGATGGCAACGTCGTGCTGAACAACCTGCCCTGGAACGCGGCCATCGTCCACACGCGACGGTACTTCACGTCGGGCGTCTCATCGAGCTGTTTGAGCCGCGTCCATTTGTCGTCGCCATCGAAACGGTACAGTTCAGCAAGAGGCAACGAACCGGCGTAGAACGACCCGTTGTAGGGCAGCATCGCCATGACTTCGAGTTCCTGCCCCAAGCGGCCGGTGTCTTTCCACGCTTCCCTTTCCCGGCTGTAAACCCGGCCACTGGGCCATGTGCCGACGTACAACTTGCCGCCGAAGGGCGCGAAGGAATACGTCTGCGTGTTCTCGCCAATAACACCGAGATCGGTCCACGCCTCTCCATCGAAGCGGTAGACGGCACCGGAGTCATAGCTGCTGGCAAACAGAAATCCGCCATGCACTCCCAGGGCTTCCACGCGTTTGGTGTTTGGAGTGGGGATCGAGGTCCACTTGCCATCATCTTCATACCGGAAGAATCCCGCCGGGGCGTAGAGCGACGAGGCATACAACCGGCCGCGATAATTCACGAGGGCTGCGATCGCTTCGGTCGGATTGAAGTCGCCGACTTCTTTCCATTGCCCGGCTTCCAGACGGAAGACGCGGCCGCCGCGAGTTTCGTTCTCGGAGTTCGGCAGGGCGGATCCTCCGAGGCGATACTTGCCGGTTCCAGCGTAAAGGTGTCCGCCGAAGCTCGCGAGGGCGGTGACGCTATTGGCACCATCCAGACGACCGGTGT
>DASRYX010000367.1:0-1868 GCA_035686985.1 Planctomycetaceae bacterium
CGAGCAGACGACACTCCGCGTAGGGACGCTGCGTCGATTCCGCTTCCGCTGTCAGTTGCTCGACGAGATGCGTGAAGCGCGCCGCTCGTCCCTGAGCAAGCCCCACTTTGGCGCGCGCATCCTGTCGGGCCCGCTCCTGCAGCTGCTGCACTTCCGCGTTAGCGGCTGCCAGCCTCTGCTCTGCCAACGTCCGGGCGTCTTGTGTTGCCTTCGCGGCTTCATTGCGGGCATTAGCGACATCGAGGAAATCGGCTTGCACCCGCGCCGGCGGCTCCGCTCCGTCCAACGTGACCCTTTCGATCTCGATCCCCAACCAGGCGCGCTCGACATCCAGCTGCAGCCGGCGCGTCAGCCATTCGTGCAGATCCGCGAGGCCAACCGTGTGCAGATAGTCGACGCCACAATTGACCGCGGCATCGTTCAGTGCGGCCATCGTCAGCCGCTGCAGATACTCTTCGGGTTGCGTGTGATCGGCGAGAAAGTCAGCGAGATGTTCGTCGCTGAGGCGGTAGTGCACCGTCGCTCGGAGCTGCAGGAGGTTCTTGTCGCCGGTGAGAAACGCGAGCGGTGCGACCCGCTGAGCCGGCATGAGTTCGTCGGTGACGGCTGGTGTCACAGCGCCGACGGTGAGGACCCGCACGGCTCCCAGATTGACCGACTTCCGCTGCGTGAACGGCCACGGGAGGTCATAATGCCAGCCGCTGGTGCGCCAAGGTTGAACCCACCGCCCGAACCGCCGCACCGCCGCCTGCTCGTTGCCGCCGACAACGTAAAAGCCGGTCGCCAGGTACACGGCCAGCGCGAGGAGCACGAGTCCGATCCGTGCTTTCACGGCTGTGACTCCGCAGGCATCGGAGTCATCACGGCTGCTGGATTCAGCCAGCGCCATAACGGATTATCGAGCGAGAACACCAGCGTGGTCTTCTCGGAGACCATTTCACGATACGCATCCAGCGCTTGTAACCGCTCCGCAAATTGCGGGTCCCGCGCGTAAGCCTCATTGAGCGTGCGCAACGCCTCGGCTTCTCCAGCGCTGCGGATCCGCTCGGCTTCGGTTTGCGCACGCGAGAGAATTTCGCCCGCCTGTCGCTCGGCCTGGCTGCGAATTAACTGGCTCTCCGCGAGACCGGCACTGCGATAGCGTTCCGCCATCTTCTGCCGCTCGCTCCGCATGCGTTCATACACGGCATGCTGATTCGCCGTCGGCAACGAAAGACGGTGAATGCGGACATCGACGATGTCGATTCCCAGCCGCTCGGTCCACGCGGCGGATTCTTCGGGACGTTGAACAACACTTTGCTGGAGTGACTCGGCGACGCGCGAAAGCTGTGTCGCCGTTTGCGGCGGCGCGGACACATCATCCGCGTGGACGAGATCACTCAGTGATAACTGGCCCAGCTGCGTCGTGAGGATCGATTGCAGCCGGCTTCCCAATCGCGCTTCGGCGATATCGGTGTTTCCCAGACTGCGGAAGAATTTCACGACCGGTCGCGCGGTGAGGTCACCGGTCACTACCGGGGGACTGTCCGCGATCTGCCAGCAGACAAAGGCTTCGACGATCAGGTTCTTGCGATCGCGAGTAAAGACCTCGCGCCCCGGCGGCGTGAAGAGCCGCAAGCGACGGTCGAATCGGCGAACGGTATCGATCGGCCACGGTGCTTTGAAATGCAGGCCGCGATCGGGGCCGCGATCATACACGGCGACGATGCGTCCCAGCCGTTCGACAACGACGTGCTCGGTTTCATCGACGAAAATCACTGTGGTGGGCAAGGCGAGCAGGAGCAGGATAGCCGCGACCCAACGAAGGCGTGCGAGCCATGCTGCGTTCGTCCCCGTTGCCACCACACAATCTCCGTCAGCGCTCAAGT
>DASRYX010000368.1:0-5538 GCA_035686985.1 Planctomycetaceae bacterium
GCTGTTCTTTGCCGTCGGCAGCGACGGCTGCGAGCTTGAATTCCGTCAGCACGAAGTTCCCATTCGGTGCGGTGCCGGGACCTTTTGCGGGGAGTTGATCATCGCTCATCGCTTCGAGACGAAGGCCGGTGAGTTTCCGCAGCGGTGTGTCAAAGGAAAGAACATACGTTTCTTTCGCTGCCACCTTTCCCTCGCTGCGGAAAGAGCCATCGTCCTGTAGTTGGAGTGTCGATTCTCCCTGCACCTTGGCTTGCGGCGGCGGTAACGGCAGCCAGTTCGTTTGGGCGCGGAGCTCGTTCTCCCAGTCGTTCCCTGATTGAACCAACTCGTTCACAGCGGTTTGCAGCTTTTGCTGGGCCGTTGCGATCTGTTGATCGAACTCTTTCAGCTTGGCTTCGTCGGCAGGAGTCGGCACCGGCATGCCGGGCTCGCGACGGCCGATCGCTGATTCCTGCACGTCCGCAAAGAAGGCCGCCAGACTATAAAAGTCGCGCGTGCTGTACGGGTCGTATTTGTGGTCGTGACATTCGGAGCACATCATCGTGCCGCCGAGCCACACGCTGGCGACGTTGCGGACGCGATCCGCCGAGTATTTCGCGATGTATTCCTTCGCCTGCGCCCCCCCTTCTTCCGTCGTCTGCAGCAGCCGGTTGTATCCCGAGGCGACTTTCTGCCACATCGTCGGGTTCGGCAGCAGGTCGCCCGCGAGTTGCTCGACGGTGAACTGGTTGAACGGAAGATTCTGCTGGAAGGATTGGATCACGTAATCGCGGTAGGGAGCAATATCGCGCGGATTGTCGCTGTGGTAACCAGCCGAGTCCGCAAACCGGACCAGATCGAGCCAGTAGACCGCCATCCGTTCGCCATAATGCGGCGAATGCAGTAGCCGCTCCACAAGTTTTTCGACGGCGTCCGGACGGGCATCGGCAACGAAAGCATCGACTTCTTCCGGTTTGGGCGGCAAGCCCGTCAGATCAAACGACAGCCGACGAATCAGCGTCACGCGGTCCGCCGCCGCGTTGGGCTTCAATCCAGCGGACTGTAACCGCACGGCAATGAACCGGTCCACGTCATTCAACACCGTCGGCCCCGTCGGGACCGACGGCACCGCAGGACGCTGCGGCGGAATGAACGCCCAGTGTCCCTGATATTCGGCTCCCTGCTCGATCCATTTTTTCAAGACAGCCAGATCACGGTCGGTGAGCTTCTTCCCTGAGTCCGCGGGCGGCATCTTCTCGCTGGCATCGGTGGTGGCGATGCGTTTCCAGAGGTCGCTGTTCTCGGGCGACTTCGGCGTCACAACCGCGGCGTGGCTGCCATTGCCCGTGAAACCGGATCCATCGTCGAGCCGCAGGTCGGCCTCGCGCTTGTTCTTGTCGGGGCCATGACAGAAGAAGCAGTTGTCGGAGAGAATCGGCCGCACATCGCGGTTGTATTCGATCTTGTCCGGGATCGGCGCATCGGCCGCCACGGCCATTGTTGCCCAGCCGCACACCATCACCGCGGAAAGCCTGACACGCATGGCGAATCTCACGATCGACCCCGGAGGAAACATCGAAGAACCCTGATCTTACCGCGCGCGGCTGGTGTGAAGCAAAGTCGGCTCGTGGAATTGATTGGCCAAGCTGGGGTGGCCGGGGCTGGACCGAAGGGAAGCCCCGGAAGGTGCGGCACCGGCTTTTCCGGGGCTTCGCGAAGACGCTCCAGCCCCGGCCACCCAGGTTGTGCTGATTACTCATCAACTATCGCAAGGGGATTGCGCCGCTGGTATCGCGTGACGATTCCAGTTCCAATGACAGCGGGCGAACCTTTGAGAGCGACGGCATGTCGGTTGATTTCCCACGACACGGCGGAACGGAAGCATGGCGGGCGACTCGAAAGAAGACCTGATTGTCAGCGAGCGGGTGCGGATTGCCGCCGGTGAGTTCGAGTGGTCGTTCGCCCGCAGCGGCGGACCGGGTGGGCAGAACGTCAACAAGGTGAACTCTAAAGCGATTCTTCGATGGCGGCCGGCCGATTCGCCCTCGCTTCCCGATGACGTGCGGCAACGGTTTCTTACCCGCTTCGCTTCGAAGCTGACCGAAGACGGCGATCTCGTGATCGCGAGCGATGAATATCGTGATCAACCGAAGAACGTCACGTCCTCACTCGAAAAACTGCGGCAGATGATCCAGCAGGTCCTCGTCGCGCCACGAAAGCGCAAAGCCACGAAGCCCTCACTGGGATCCAAACGCCGTAGGTTGGAAAACAAACAGCGACAGTCCGAGAAGAAGCAAGGCCGCCGCCCGCCGATGGAGTAATGTCGGTCGTTAACCTACCGGCGGAACACGGCTTCATCAAGATTGAGCAGTGCCTGCGCGAGGACTGTTGCGGCGGCGAGTTCCGTGGCGTTGAGTTCCGGCGGTGAGCGCGTCTCGCCCACGTTCAGCAAGCGCTGGGCGGCATCACCGTCCTGTTGAAAGACGGCGCGCTGTTCGGCGAGCAGCGCGAGTAACAACGCCATTTCGCGCGGGCTTGGCTTCCGATCGGTGGCCTCCCGGAACGCCCACGCAACTCGGCTTTCGTCGTTGTCACCGCCATGTTTCAACATCCGCCCGGCGAAGAATCGGGCCGCTTCGACCAGCTGTTCATCGTTCAGCAAAGCCAGGGACTGCAGTGGCGTGCTGGTGCTTTGCCGTCGCACCGCGCAGGTGTTTCGGTCCGCGGCGTCGAAGGTCATCATCGCCGGATGCGGCACGGTGCGTTTCCAGAAGGTGTAAAGACTGCGGCGATAAAGATCGTCGCCCTTGCCTTGATCATACGTCGGACGGCCCATCGCTTTTTCTTCCCACAACCCCGGCGGCTGATAGGGCTTCACGCTGGGACCGCCGACTTTCTCCACCAGCAACCCGCTGACAGCAAGCGCCTGATCGCGCAACATTTCGGCCGTCAGCCTTCGGGGCGACATCCGTCCCAGCAGTTGATTGACGGGATCACGCGACCGGATTTCCGATGACACAACAGATGATTGCCGGTAGGTGCTGGAGAGCACGAACTGCCGCAAGAGTCGTTGCACATCCCAGCCGTGGTCAACGAAATCACGCGCGAGCCAGTCCAGCAGTTCGGGATGTGTCGGCGTGGCTCCGGTGGTGCCGAAGTTGTCGCTGGTCTCCACCAGACCGGTCCCGAAGCATTGCTGCCAGAACCGATTGACGGTGACGCGGGCCATCAGCGGATGATCGGGATGCAGCAACCAGCGTGCGAGACCGAGCCGGTTGCGAGGGGCATCGGTCGGGAACGCGGGAAGTGCCGTGGGCGTCATCGCTGCGACTTCTGTTGCCGGCTGGTCATAGTTGCCACGCTTCAAGACGAACGCCGGTTTCGGCCGTGGCATCTCTTCCATCACCATCGCTTCGGCCACGGGTGTGACAAGATTATTTTCCTGCTCCCGTAGTGACTGCAGCGTCTTTTGGGCGTCAACCATCGGCGAATAGGATGTGAGAAAAGCATCCAGCAGCTCATCCTTCTCGGAACCCGTCAATTCGGCAACCGGTTTCGACCATACCCGGACCGCGCGTTCCGGGTCGATCAGCGTGCGGACTTCCAAGGACGTGAGATTCCGATTGAAGACGCGCAGATCATCCGCGGCACCGTGCTTGAACCCGTTGTCGCGAAATCGATGACCCAGCGCAAGATCCGGCTCGCTGCCGCCATACGTGATATCTTTGAACAAGCCGTCCTTCACTACTTCAGTTTCGACTCGCTCGCCGTTCAGATAAATCGCTGCCCCGGCCGCACGACTTGAACCATCGTAGGTCACCGCGAGATGCGTCCACTCATGCTCCTTGATCGCCTGCGAAGAGACGACCTTGAGCGAGTTCCGCGGCCACATGTGATGCAGACCGAAGGCGACGCGGCCGTCCTCCAGCAGGACTTCATAACCGCGACTACCGGCGTCGATCGGCGCCCGGCTGTGATGCAGCACCACCGCACGGGGAGCGAATTGACCTGCTTTGATCCACAGGCTGAGCGTGAACGGTTCTGTGCGATTGAAATGGCCGACTCCGGGGAACGTGAATCCATTCTCGCCGTTTAACTCCACGGCCTGACCGCGCGGACTCTCGATCAGTTTCGGACCATCGTGCCCCTTTGCGGATTTCGCGGCATCAATCACATTCGGAGATGCGTTCTTGTCGAGCGCATCGAAATCGTATCTGGCAATGAGGCCGGGAATCGTCTCTGGAGCGGTCCGTGTTTCGAGCCACCTCTGAAAGGCGGCTGTCGTTTCGGGGGCGGACTTCAAAGCTACAAGCCGATCTTCCTGCTCGCGAATCTGGCGCAGCAGGTTGGCCCGCTTCTGCTCGGTTGCGCTGTCAGTCAGCAACACGGTCGGCACGGGCATCGCCCCGGTGAAGTACGACGTCTGCCCCGATTCATCGATGTTCTGAAAGAAAGAGAACAGCGAGTAGTAATCCCGCTGTGTGATCGGATCATACTTGTGATCATGGCAGCGGGAGCATTCGAGTGTCAGACCGAGGAACGCGGTCCCGAAGGTGTTGACGCGATCCACCACATACGCCACGCGGAACTCTTCTTCGACGATGCCGCCCTCTTCGTTCTGCAGGTGCAGACGATTGAACGCCGTGGCGAGTTTCTGTTCCTGGGTCGCGTCCGGCAGCAGATCCCCGGCGAGTTGCCAGGTGACAAATTCATCGAACCGCTGATTGCGCTGAAACGCGCGAATCACCCAGTCGCGATAGACCCACATCGCACGATAGCGGTCCATCTGGTAACCGTGCGTGTCGGCGAACCGCGCCAGATCGAGCCAGTCGGTCGCCATTCGCTCCCCATACCGTGGCGATTCAAACAGCCGGGTCACGACGCGGTCATACGCTTCCGGTGATGTGTCGGCAAGAAATGTGTCCAACTCGGCCGTCGTCGGCGGCAAACCGGTGAGATCAAAAGTCACCCGACGCAACCACGTTTCTTTCGACGCTTCTTTCGCGGGAGACATTTCTTCTTTCTGCAATCGATGCAGAATGAAGCGGTCGATTTCATTGCGAGCCCATGTTCCCCCGACCCGCGGTGGTGCCGAATGCCCCGGCGACTGAAACGCCCAATGCACACCCCAGTTTGCCCCCTCGTCGACCCAGCGCTTGAGCAGTTCCTTCTGCTGCTGCGTGAGCACGCGGTTCGACGACGGCGGCGGCATGAGCTCATCCCCGTCGGTCGACAGCACCCGGCGGATCAATTCGCTGCTCGCGGACTTTCCCGGGTCGACGGTCACCACGCCGTCGTGAGCGCGGTAGAGACCGTCTTTCGTGTCGAGCCGTAAATCGGCCTCCCGGCTTTCGGGATCCGGACCGTGGCAGTGAAAGCATTTGTCCGACAGGATCGGCAGGATGTCCCGGCTGAAATCGACGTGCTCGGTTTCATCGACGAAAATCACTGTGGTGGGCAAGGCGAGCAGGAGCAGGATAGCCGCGACCCAACGAAGGCGTGCGAGCCATGCTGCGTTCGTCCCCGTTGCCACCACACAATCTCCGTCAGCGCTCAAGT
>DASRYX010000369.1:0-5326 GCA_035686985.1 Planctomycetaceae bacterium
GACGGGTGGCCCAGACGCTGTGTGCAGCGTCTGGGTTTACGAGAGGTTGATCACCAACTCGGTTCGCGATCGTCTGTCCATGACGGTCCTCTTGTAAACCCAGACGCCTCAACGGCGTCTGGGCCACCCGCCATGATTCGAGCGGTGAGAGAAATTCACACCAGCGACGTGGCGAACTGTTCCAGTTTCACCAGGTCCGCGGTGGCGTCTTCGATGTAGGCGTCGGCGTCCGCGTTCAGCTCGTCGTCGTGATGGTCGATGATCCGGTGCACGGCGAGCGTGAGTTGTTTCAATCGGTCGAGAAGCACCGTTGCGCCGGGCAACGGGTTTTTCGTGCGCTCGATGTTGTCCAGCACGATTCTCAGTCGCTTGGCATCGAACGGCTTCGCCAGGACTTCGACGAATCCCATCTGCTCGGCGAGTTGCAGCTTCTGCACATCCCGGTCCACCCCGGATCCGGCCCGTAAGGCTGACATCAGGATGAACGCCGGCGGCCGGGCGTCGCCGGCGTCGGTCATCCGCACAATGGTCTGAGCATTCTTGAAGAGCCACAAGCCGTCGAGCTCGGCCATCAGCAGATCGGTCAGCACCACGTCGATGGACGGGTCTTTTTCGAGCATCTGCATCGCATGCCGGGCGGAATCGGTCGCAAGCGGGACATGCCCGAGGCCTTCCAGCATGCGGGAGACGTGATGCCGAATGTAGCCGACGTCGTCGACAACGAGCACTTTCATTCCATGAATCCTGACTCGCCACCCTCTCGCCGGGGATGGAACCCGTTCAGTCCGTCATTTTCGCAAGGACGAGTGACGAAAACCGAACGGTGGCAGAGGGTTTGCGCGGAGAGCGATGAACTCTAGCTCGGCGATCGCGGGCAGATTTTCTGCTTCCGCGGGAATCAGGAGAACCACTCACGATTGCGCGCGATCCGCCCCGCAAATCGCGCGCAACCGTTACGCCGAACGCGCCGGCATGAGCGAAAGGCTCGTCACAGACCTAGCATCAGATACGCCGAATTGACCGTGAGAGCAGCGGCACCGGTGGCAGTGTTCCCGTGGAGTTGATCTGAATCGTCACTTTGCCGATCGCCGACCGTGGCGGGTTGCCGGTGTCCGTGACCTGAACATCCAGTGTGTAGGTCCCTGCGAAGAACGTCGCCAGCGAGTTGTTGACCGTGATCGCACCGGTCGTGGGATTGATGGCGAAGACGTTGTTGAAGAACCCGTTGCCGCCCACAATCGAATAGACGCGCAGCTGACCGGCGTCCGGATCGGTCGAAGTCACGGTGCCGACCACGGTGCCCTTCGCCGAAAACGTCTTCACGGCGAACGCCTGCGGCGCGATGGCCGGCGACTCGTTCACGTTGGTGAGATTCACCACGAGCTTCGCCGTGGAGGTCTTCACCGGCGCGCCATTGTCCGTCACTGCGATGGTGAGTGTGAACTTCGGATTCGTCTCGAAATCGAGGGCCGCGGCATTGGCGACGGTGATGAGCCCGGTGGTCGGATTGATCGCGAACGCCCCGTTCGTGTTGCCGCCCGTGATGGCGAACGACAACGCCTGACCGACGTCCTGATCTTTCGCCACGACCGTGTAATCGAGCACCGTCGTGCCCGCGACGGCATTCTCCGCAAGTCGCACCGTGGCGTCATACAGGCTCGGTGCGTCATTCGCGTTGGTCAGCCGCACGGTCAAAGTTGCAGTGGAACTTAGTGCGGGTTGACCGTTGTCCTTCACCGAGATGGTCAACGTGAACGGCGGTTGATTCTCCCAGTCGAGCGGCGCGGAATTGGCGACCGTGATCACGCCGGTGGTCGGATTGATCGTGAACGCGCCGGACTCGTTTCCCGCAGCGATCGCATAGGTCACCGCTTGACCGGCGTCGGGATCGACAGAGTTGATCGTGGCGACAACCGTGCCCACCGGGCTGTTTTCGGGAAGATGGGCGAGTTGCGGGCCCGTGATGGTCGGAGCTTCATTCACATCGCGGAGAAACACGTTGATGAGACCGGAGCCGGACTGGCCGGGAGCCGTCGTTTCCGTCGCCATGACCGTAAGCTGGAACGTGTCGTTGCTCTCGAAATCGAGTGCCGCCGAGTTCTTCACCGACAGAACGCCAGTGTTGGGATCGATCGCAAACGCATTGTTGATGTTGCCCGCCGTGATGGCGTACGTGTGCGACTGATACGTATCGACGTCTTTCGCCTTGATCGTCCCGATGAAGGCATTGTTCAGGCTGTTCTCGCCGATCCGGAAGCTCTGCGGTTGAATGACCGGCGGACCTTCGTCAACGTTCGAGAGATAGACCGTCAGCTGAGCCGAAGCAGCGAGCGGCGGCGAACCCGGATCGGTCGCGAAGATCGTCAACTGGAACGGCGTCGCGGATTCGTAGTTCAGCAACGTCGGATCATTCACCGTAACGACGCCGGTGTCGGGATTGATCGCAAAGGTGTTCCCACGATTGCCCGCCGTGATCGAGTATTTCACGATCTGGCCAGGATCGGGATCCGTGGCTTGAAACGTTGCAACTTGAGTTCCCTTCGGTCGATTCTCCAGAATCGTCTTCGTCTGTGAAGGCATGGTCGGCGGTTCGTTGCGATCGAACAGCGACACGGTCACCGTCGCCGTGGAAGACGCCGCCGGGCTCCCGTTATCGGTCGCTCGAACCTGCAGGGTGAACTGCGGCGTTGTCTCGAAATCCAACGCGGCGGACGAGGCAACGGACAACACCCCGGTCACCGCGTTGATGGCAAACGCACCGGTTTCGTTGCCCGAATCAATCGAGAATGTCAGCGAACCGGCCTCGGGATCGGTCGCGTTGACGGTGCCGATGAAGGCCCCGGTCGCGCTGTTTTCATTGATCGCAAAGGCCTTGGGCTGAACGACCGGGGGCTGATTGATTGCCGCGGGTTGCACCGCCGACAGCAGTTCCCGAGGTTCGAGCAGCGCGATCTCGGCCGCGTTCACGGCCTGCGATTGCGATCGGCGTCGGACTTGCGGAGCGCGAGATGTCATCGAGAAAGACCCTGCAGGAAACCAGCTGCGGGAGTCCCTCCCCGTCGTTCATATCGAGTTCAAGCGTCCAGTGCTTTAACCAGGTAACGAGCGTAACCGTGGCCGAATACCGCGGTCAACAAAATTGCAGGACAGGGATTCCGTAATCGCGGCGCAGGGTCCGCTGTGCGGACCAATCTTGAATCACCGGTTGGAGAGGTCCGCACAGCGGACCCTACGAAGACGACGGCGAAAACCTGGCGGGAAGGAGGTGCCGGGCGTTTTCGGCGGCGAGACCGATCGCCCATTCGATCGCGTCGTCCCAGCGGCGGCCCTGATGCCAGGCGATGGCCAGCCCCGCCGCGAGACAGTCGCCGCAACCGATCGGATTCACCGCCTCGATCACCGGCGGGTGAAATCGCGAGACGCCCTTCGACCCGGCGACCCACACCGCATGTGGGCCGTCGCTCACCACGACAAACTCCGCCCCGGCTGTCCGCAACTGCTGCATCGCGGCGAGCAGGTCGGCTTCCGTGACCAGCGGTTCCCCGACCGTCGCGGCGAGTTCCGCCCGGTTCGGCTTCACCAGCCACGGCTTCAATGACAAGCACTCCCGCAGATCATCACCGCGAAAATCGAGCAGCACCGGGCAGGAGACCGATTCGATCACCGATTCGATCAGCGATCGGTAGTACCCCGCCGGTGTTCCCGCAGGCAGTGAACCGCTGAGGACAATCCGCTCGGATTCCTTCGCCAGATCAATGAATGCGCGACGATAGGCACTCAGTTCCTCGGCGGTGACCGCGGCGGCGTTCTCGACTAGTTCGGTGGTGATGTTCCGCTGGCGGTCCAGAATCGTGGTACAGACTCGCGATGGCGTCGACGTCTCGATCCATGTTGCGGGGACCTTCAGGCGGGTGAAGTCGTCCCGCAGCGCCTGACCGGGCAGTCCCCCCGCGAAGGAGAGCGTGTGGGACGGTGCCCCGAAGTGGTGCAACGCACAACCGACGTTGAGCACCTTGCCCGAGGCACACCACACGGCCTGAGACGCGCGGTTTACCTCGCCGTCTTTGAACTGGTCGAACACCAGAATCTGCTGCCAGGCGGGCGTGAGTCCAGCGGCGAGAATCACCAGAGCGTCTCCAGCAGTTCGAGAAGTTCAGCATCGGAAACATCGCGCGGATTGCCGCTCATGCTGTTGCCGCGGGACGCCGGCACAAGGGCGGGCAAGTGTTCCCGGGTCACGCCAATATCGCGCAGGCGACTCGGAATCTGCACGTCATGACACAGCGCGGTGACGGTCTCGATCAACCGGTCCGCCGCCGCTTCTTCTGTCGATGCGGTGCACTTCAGCACGATCCGCGACAACTCGGCGAGCGCGCTTAACCGAACCGTGCGATTGGTCCGCAAAGCCGCGGGCAACATGACGGCACACGCCAGACCGTGCGGAACTTTTGC
Source organism: Planctomycetaceae bacterium (assembly GCA_035686985.1). Lineage (GTDB taxonomy): Bacteria > Planctomycetota > Planctomycetia > Planctomycetales > Planctomycetaceae > DSVQ01. Next base: position 4,453 of record DASRYX010000369.1, read on the forward strand.
GTGGACTCCCAGCGCCGCGGCAACACCGTGCGCGAGGCCGAGCCCCGAGTTCGCTAGTGCCATCCCCGACAGCAACGCCGCATGAGACATCGCGGTCCGCGCATCGCGGTCGTGTCCATCGTGAAACGCTTTGGGCAACGCCGGAATCGCAAGTTGTAATCCCTGCACACACAAAGCTTGGGGGATCGGGGCGGCTCGGCGGGAGATGTAACTTTCCAGCAATTGGGTGATTGCATCCATGCCGGTGTATGCGGTCGTCGTTGGTGGCAAAGAGCACGTCAGCTCCGGATCCACTACGACGGCACGGGGGATCATGCGATCGGACCGCAGACTCTTCTTGAACGGCGGATCATACGATGAGATCACCGCGTTTTTAGTGGCCTCAGTGCCGGTGCCGGATGTGGTCGGGACGGCGATCACCGGCAAAGGATCGGTGAAGAGTGTCCATCCGCGACCGACGCCCTCCAGGTAGTCGACGACGCTGCCGGATTGCGCTTGCGTCACCAGGGCAGCCGCGGCTTTGGCGAGGTCGATTGTTGATCCTCCGCCAATCGCGAGCAGGCAATCACCGACTTCCGCGTTCAGAAAACGCAGTTGTTCTACTAGCATGTCAACATCGGCGACCTCAGGCTCGCGCGTGGACGGCATGATCAGTTCGAAGCGAATACCTGTGTTGCGCAAACTAGAGAACGCCGGTTCGAGCATCCCGGTTTCAGCCAGTGTCCGGCTGCCGAGCAAGACGAACGCGCGCCGCCCGAACTGTGGCACGACCTTCGGCAGGTCCGCGCGAAGACCACAGCCGAAGTGAATCGGGGAGGGTGTGAAGAAACTGTAGTCAGGGAGAGACATGTCGTTGATCGTCAATACGAGACCC